>DATGHI010000205.1:0-4308 GCA_035308065.1 Gammaproteobacteria bacterium
GGCGCGCAAGCGCGCGTCCGCCACTGAATCTCCCAGCGCCGTCACCGTCAGCACCCGGCCGCCGGTGGTGAGCACCTTGTCGCCCTGTTCCTCGGTGCCGGCGTGGAACACCTTCACGTGGTCGCTGGGGAACATCGGCAAGCCCAGTACTGTGTCGCCCTTGCGGTACTCGCCGGGGTAGCCTTCCGCCGCCAGCACCACGCCGAGCGCCACGCGGCCGTCCCACTCGGCGCCCACCTTGTTGAGCGTGCCGTCCAGCGCCGCCGCGCAGAGCGTCACCAGGTCCGACTTGAGCCGCATCATGATGGGCTGGGTCTCGGGGTCGCCGAAACGGCAGTTGAACTCCAGCACCTTGGGCGTGCCGTCCGGCGCGACCATGAGGCCGGCGTAGAGGAAGCCCGTGTAGGGCATGCCTTCCGCCGCCATGCCCTTGACGGTGGGGCGGATGACCTCGCGCATCACGCGCTCGTGCACCGCGCCCGAGACGATGGGCGCGGGCGAGTAGGCGCCCATGCCGCCGGTGTTGGGGCCGGTGTCGCCGTCGCCGACGCGCTTGTGGTCCTGGGAAGTGGCGAGGGGCAGGACGTGCTCGCCGTCGGCCATGACGATGAAGCTCGCCTCCTCGCCCTGCAGGAACTCCTCGATCACCACCCGGTGGCCGGCATTGCCGTAGGCGTTGCCCGCCAGCATGTCGCGCACCGCGGCCACCGCCTGCTCGTGGGTCTCGGCCACCACCACGCCCTTGCCGGCGGCGAGGCCGTCGGCCTTCACCACGATGGGCGCGCTGCGCTCTTTCAAGTAATCGAGGGCGGCGTCGAGATCGGTGAAGCTGCGGTAGTCGGCGGTGGGGATATGGTGGCGCTGCAGAAAGTCCTTGCTGAAGACCTTGGAGCCTTCGAGCTGGGCCGCCATGCGCGTCGGGCCGAAGCACTTCAAGCCCGCCTGGGTGAACACATCCACCACCCCGAGCACCAGCGGCTGTTCCGGGCCCACCACCGTGAGGCCGATGCCCTGGCCCAGGGCGAAGTCCAGCAGGCCGCGGACGTCGTCGGCCTGGATGCGCACGTTCTCGCACTTCTTCTCATGGGCGGTGCCGGCGTTGCCGGGTGCCACGTAGACCTTCTCCACCTGCTGAGACTGGGCGATCTTCCAGGCGAGCGCGTGTTCCCGCCCGCCGCCGCCGATGACTAGAACTTTCATACGTTCCCCAAAGCCTTTCTCTCGATGCTGCCCACGGAATCGCTTAAAGCCAGGGATTTTGGCCGCGGACTAGGCGCGGACGGTCGAGCAACCGGAGCGTACTCCAATTGTACGTGAGGATTGCGAGACCGGAACGCAACGACGCCCCCGGCCAAAAGACCGGCTTTAATGTCGGAAGTGCCGCATGGAAGTGAACACCATGGCGATGCCATGCTCGTCCGCCGCGGCGATGATCTCGCGATCCCGCACCGAGCCGCCCGGCTGTATGATGGCGACCACGCCCGCCTCGGCGGCGGCGTCCACGCCGTCGCGGAAGGGCAGGAAGGCGTCCGAGGCCATGACCGCGCCCTGCACATCCAGTTTCGCTTCCGCGGCCTTCATGGCGGCTACCCGCGCGCTCATGATGCGGCTCGGCTGGCCGGCGCCGATGCCCACGGTGACGCCGCCCTTGGCGTACACGATGGCGTTGGACTTCACGAACTTCACCACCCGCCAGGCGAACAAGAGGTCCGCCAGCAGGTCCTCGCTGGGCGCTGTGCGGGTCACGGTCTTGAAGTCGGAGGCCGTGAGGGCCCCCATGTCCATGTCCTGCAGCAGGAAGCCGCCGCTGACACGCTTGTAGTCCAGGGAATTCTGTTCGCCCCCCAGCTTGCCCGTGACCAGGGCGCGGACGTTGGGCTTGGCGGAGAGCACCTTGAGGGTATCGTCGCCCATCTCCGGGGCCACGACCACCTCCACGAACTGGTTCTCCAGGATCTTGGAGGCGGTGGTGGCGTCGAGGGGGCGGTTGAAGGCGACGATGCCGCCGAAGGCCGACTCCGGGTCCACGCTGTAAGCCCGCTGATAGGCCTCCAGGAGCGTCTGCCCCAAGGCCACGCCGCAGGGGTTGGCGTGCTTCACGATCACGCAGGCCGGGGTGTCCAGGCCGCGCACGCAGGCCAAGGCCGCGTCGGCGTCGGCGATGTTGTTGAAGGACAGGTCCTTGCCCTGGCGCTGGCGGGCCGAGGCCAGGGTGCCCGGGGCGGCGCCGCGCTCGGCGTAGAAGGCCGCCTGCTGGTGCGGGTTTTCGCCGTAGCGCAGGTCGTAGAGCTTGCGGAACTGCGCCGTGTAGGTCCCCGGAAACTGGAAGCGGGTGCCGTCGGAACGCAGGCTCGTCAGGTAGTTGGCGATGGTGCCGTCGTAGGCGGCGGTGTGGGCGAAGGCCTTGGCGGCGAGTTCCGCCTTGAGCATGGCGCTCACGCCGCGATGGTGGGTGCGCAGCTCGTCCAGCACCCGCGCGTAGTCGGCGGTGTCGACGATGACCGTGACCGTCTCGTGGTTCTTGGCGGCGGCGCGCAGCAGGGCCGGGCCGCCCACGTCGATGTTCTCAATCGCCTGCTCCAGCGTGCAGCCGGGCTTGGCCACCGTCGCCTCGAACGGATAGAGGTTCACCGCCAGGATGTCGATGGGCAGGATGCCGTGCTCCGCCATGATCTTCTTGTCGGTCTCGGGCCGGCCGAGCAGACCGCCGTGGATCTTGGGGTGCAGGGTCTTGAGCCGGCCGTCCATCATCTCCGGGAAGCCGGTGTACTCGGCCACGTCGGTGACGTCGATGCCGCGGTCTCGCAGCAGCTGCGCGGTGCCGCCGGTGGAGAGGATCTCTATCCCTAAGGTGTCGAGCGCCCGGGCGAAATCCACGATGCCCGTCTTGTCCGAGACACTGATAAGCGCGCGTTTGACTGGCTTCACTAGCCCATCCTTATGGAAGACACCCGGACGAAGGATACGCCGCCCCTCGCGGCGCGCCCTTAGGAATTGATTTTATAGCGCCGCAGTTTCTTCCGCAGCGTGCTGCGGTTTAGACCGAGTATAGCCGCTGCCCGGGACTGGTTGCCGCGGGTGTATTCCATGAGGGTGGTGAGCAGGGGACGCTCGATCTCGCCCAGCACCATGTCGTAGAGCTCCTTGGGATCGTGGCCGTTCAGGTCCGCGAAATACCGTCGCAGGGTCTTTTCCGCGTGTTCGCGGAGGGAATGGGCCGAAGAGGCCGAGACCGTATGCGTATTGCCGCCATCCACCACGCCCAGTATCCGCTGGGCCCCCGTCCGATTGCTCATGCCGCCAACTCCGTGATGTTCTGGTCCGCGAAGAACCGATTTATTAGTGTGTATTGTTCGCGCGCGGTCTCGACGCGCACCACCCGCTCGCGGAAGGCCGCCGCCGGGGGCAGGGTCTTCAGGTACCAGGTGATGTGCTTGCGGGCCACGCGCACCCCGCTGAATTCGCCGTAGAAAGCATACAGGTTGTCCAGGTGCCCGAGCATGATCTCGGCGAGCTCGCGGGGCGTGGGTTCTGGCAGCTGCCTGCCGGTCGCCAGGAAATGGTCGATCTCCCGGAAGATCCACGGCCGCCCCTGGGCGGCGCGGCCCACCATCACGGCGTCCGCGCCGGTCTCGGCGAGCACCGCCTTGGCCTTCTCGGCGTCCGTGACGTCGCCGTTGGCCATGACCGGGATCTTCACCGCCGCCTTGATGGCGCGGATCGTGGAATATTCGGCCTCGCCCTGGTAGAGGTCGGCGCGGGTGCGGCCGTGGACCGCCAGGGCCTGGATGCCGGCGGCTTCCGCCAGCTCCGCGATGCGCACGCCGTTCCGGTGTTCCCGGTCCCAGCCGGTGCGGATCTTGAGGGTCACGGGTACGCTGACCGCGGAGACCACCGCGTCCAGGATGCGTTTCACCAGGTCCTCGTCCTGCAAGAGCGCGGAACCCGCGGCCTTGTTGCAGACCTTCTTCGCCGGGCAGCCCATGTTGATGTCGATGATTTGGGCGCCCTCGGCGGCGTTGCAGCGCGCGGCCTCCGCCATCATCTCCGGTTCCGCCCCGGCGATCTGCACGATGCGCGGCTCCACCTCGCCCTCGTAGAGGTCCGCCCGGGTGCGGCCGTGCACCGCCAAGGCCTGGATGCCCGAGGCCTCGGCGAGCCTCGCGATGGCCACGCCGTTGCGGTGTTCCCGGTCCCAGCCGGTGCGGATCTTGAGGGTCACGGGTACGCTGACCGCGGAGACCACCGCGTCCAGGATGCGTTTCACCAGGTCCTCGTCCTGCAAGAGCGCGGAACCCGCGGCCTTGT
>DATGHI010000206.1:0-6643 GCA_035308065.1 Gammaproteobacteria bacterium
CTCACGGATGTCCGGGGCGCCGCCCACCAGTTGGTGGTGACGCACCTCGACGACGGCAGCGTGACGCTGCGCGCCGGCAACACCAGCGCGCGCTTCCCCATCGCCCAGGTGGAACCCCTGTGGTACGGCGAGTACCTGATCCTGTGGCGGCCCGACGCACACGCGCCCGACCCGCTGCAGCCAGGAATGGTGGGCACGGGCGTCTCCTGGCTGCGCAGCCGGCTCGCTCAACTGCAACATACGATGGATACCGGCTCGACTACCTATGACGATTCTCTGAGCGCCGCGGTACGCCGCTTCCAGGCGGACGAGCACATGAAGGTGGACGGCATCGCCGGCGAAGAAACCCTGGTGCACTTGTCCGCGGCGCTCGCGTCCCCCGGGACGCCGCTCCTGGACGGTGGACGCTGACATGTCGCTCATCCTCGACGCCCTGCGCAAATCCGAACGCACCCGGCAACAGAGCCTCACCGGGCGCCTGGGCGCGGTAGAGACGCCGCCCGTCCGCACCCGCCTGCCGGTGCCCTGGGTCACGCTCCTCGGTCTGCTATTGCTCGTGAATGCGATCGTCCTGGGCGTGTTGTTCTTCGGTCCGCGGCCGGCCACGAACCCGCCCACCGCGGCGGAGAATCCCGCGCCCGCGGCGCCTGCGGACTACCATCCGAGCGTGCGCTCGCTGGCAGAGGAAGCAGGTACGCCGGTGAATCCCGCGCCCGCCGCCGGTGTTCAATCCGTCTCGCCGCCGCCCGCCGCGAGCACCGCCGCACCCGCACCGATGATGGTCGAGAACGCCGCGGCCCTGCCGAGCTTCGACAACCTGCCCCCGGAGCTTCGCCAGAACCTGCCCACACTGCACCTCGACGTGCACGGCTACGCCGCGAACCCCCAGGACCGTTTCGTGGTCATCAACCTCAAGCGCTACCGTATCGGCGACACGCTCACGGAAGGCCCACGGGTGGTGGACATAGTGCCCCAGGGTGCGGTACTAGAGTTCAACGGCACCCGCTTCCTGCTGCCGGCCTTGTGACGCGGCGCTCCCGCGCCCGAACAGGGATACCGTCACCGCCATCGCCTGTGTGAACGGGGCGCACTTGCGCCGCGGTTTGGATGTTAGGATAGGGGCTCTCCTATCCCTGCCTGCCCGCGGCGCGTAGAATCCACGTGCTCGGGGTCCCATAACAGCCCATGCAAATCCTCATCGTCGATCACTCCAAGGTGGTGCGCACCGTCTGGAACAAGATGGTCGCGGACCTCGGCCATCAGAGCCTCACCGTCTCCAGCGCCGAGGAGGCCATGGAGAAGCTGCACGCCCAGGACGTGGGGTTCATCTGCGCCTCTCTCTCGCTGCCGGGCGTGAACGGCATCGACCTGTGCCGGCAGGTGCGTGCTCTGCCCAAGCACCACAGGACGCCCTTCATCCTGCTGACCTCGACCCAGAACAAGACCCTGCGCCACGAAGCCTTCGAGGCGGGCGTCACCGAGATCCAGGAGAAGATGGACAAGGAGCAGCTGGAGGCGCGCCTCAAGCAGTACTTGTCCGAGGAACAGCAAGAACTCGCCGGACGGGTGCTGTACATCGAGGACAGCATGGTGGCGGCGCACATCATGATCAAGATCCTGCGCCACATGAACCTGCAGGTGGACCATTTCCGCAGCGCCGATGAGGCGCTGGCAGCCTTCGAGAAGAACGACTACGACCTGATCGTGAGCGACATCCTGCTCGAAGGGGTGATGAGCGGCGTGGGCCTGGTGAACCGCGTGCGCAGCTATCTTTCGGACAAGCGGCGCGTGCCCGTGCTGGCGCTCTCCGGCATGGACGAGACTTCACGGCGCATCGAGCTCTTCCGCCTCGGTGTCAACGACTACATCGCTAAGCCGCCCGTCGAAGAAGAGGTGCGTGCGCGGGTGCGCAACCTCATCATCAGCAAGCAGCTCTTCGACCGGGTGCAGGCGCAATCGCGCCAGCTCTACCAGCTCGCCATGCAGGACCCGCTCACCAACCTCTATAACCGCACCGGTCTGATGGAGTTTGCCGCCAGGCACTTCGGAGAAGCCGCCGCCTGCGACACACCCCTGAGCCTCCTCATCATCGACCTGGACCACTTCAAGAACATCAACGACACCCGCGGCCATACCGCCGGCGACGACGTGCTGGCGCGCATCGGAGCCATGCTGAAGAAATCGGTCGGCGAGGGCGGCGTGGCGGCGCGCGTGGGCGGCGAGGAATTCGTGCTGGTCCTGAACGAGTGCGGCATCGAAGCCGCCACGCGCCTCGCCGAGCAGATCCGCAAGGAGATCGAGGCGCTCAACCCCGACGGCGTCCCCGTCACGGCTAGTGTCGGCGTCACTTCCCGCCCCCTCGGCAAGGACGTCAAGTTCGACGACCTCTTCAAGGTAGCGGACCGCGCCGTCTACGAGGCCAAGAACCAGGGGCGTAACCGCGTGGTGAGCATCTTGTACACCTAGAGAGTCCGTTTTACGTCTCGGAGCCTTCCATGCCGCAAAAGACCCTCCGCTTCGAAACCGCCTGCGTCCACGCCGGACGCAGCGTGGACACCGGCACCGGCGCTGTCACTCCGCCGATCCATCTCTCCACAACCTTCGAGCGCAAGCCGGACTACCGCGACGACGGCTACATCTACAGCCGCAGCGGCAACCCCAACCGCAGCCAGCTCGAGGCCTGCCTCGCGGCCCTGGAGGGCGGCGCAGACGCCATCGTTTTCTCCTCGGGAGCGGCCGCGGCCTCTGCCGTGTTCCAGTCGCTCAAGCCCGGTGAGCACGTGGTCTGCAGCCGCGATGCCTACCACGGCGTGCTGCGCATCCTGCGCGAGGTGATGAGCGGCTGGCAGCTCAAGATCACGTACGTGGATTCCACCGACCTCGCGGCGCTCAAGGCGGCGGTCGCCCCCAACACGCGGCTCGTGTGGGTGGAGAGCCCCTCGAATCCGCTGCTCAAGATCACCGACCTTGCTGCCGTGGCGGAGCTTGCACACCAGGCAGGCGCCCTTGCCGTCTGCGACAGCACCTTCGCGACGCCGGCGTTGCAGAACCCGCTCACGCTCGGCATGGATCTCGTCATGCACAGCGCCACCAAGTATCTCGGCGGCCACAGCGACGTGCTGGGCGGCGCACTGGTGGCGCGCGAGGCCGGCCCCTGGGCCGAGCGCCTGCGCTTCCTGCAGGGTACTCTCGGCGCGGTACCCGGACCCTTCGACAGCTGGCTCATCCTGCGCGGTACCGCAACACTAAACGTGCGTGTGCGCGCCCAGTGCGACAGCGCGCTCGCGCTCGCGCGCCATCTCGCCGCCCATCCGAACGTGGAACAGGTATTCCACCCGGGTCTCGAAACCCATCCCGGTCACACGTTGGCCGCGCGCCAGATGCGGCATTTCGGCGCCGTGCTATCCTTCTGCGTCCGCGGCGGCGAAGTGGCCGCGCTGCGCGCCGCGTCCCGGGTGAAGCTTTTCACCCGCGCCACAAGTCTAGGGGGAGTGGAGAGCCTGATCGAGCACCGCGCCTCTGTGGAAGGGCCGGAGAGCACGACGCCCAAGAACCTGCTGCGCATCTCCGTCGGCCTCGAACATATCGACGATCTCATAGAAGACCTGGACCAGGCCCTCGCACCGTGAAATCGTCTAGCCAATCTCAAAGGGACACTCCATGAACCGCATCTCCGCCCTGTTTATCGGCGCTCTGGTTGCGCTGCCCGCCCTCGCCGGCGCCGCGCCGGTAGCGACTGCCCCCGACGTGACGCTGGAACAGATCATGGCCGCCCGCGACTGGATCGGCAATCCACCCGAAGGCGGTTTTTGGAGCGATGACAGCAAGAGCGTGTACTACTCGGTGAAGCGCGACGGCAGCATGCTGCGCGACCTCTACGTCGTGGGTGCTTCCGGCAGCAACCCACACAAGCTTGCCGACAGCGAACGCCCCGACGCCTCCTCGCCGGACGGCGCCTACAACCTGGCACGCACCTTGAAGGTCTTCGTCCGCAACGACAACCTGTTCGTGCGCAACCTCACTACCGGCAGCCTGCGCCAGCTCACCCGCTACAACGGCAAGAAGGATTCCCCCAGTTTCATGGCCGATGGCAGCCGCGTGCAGTGGCACGAAGGCACAGACATCTACATCTACGACCTTAACAGCGGCATCACCTCGCTGCCCGCGGACGTGCACCTCGAGGACGACCCGGCGAAACCGCATCCGCCCCAGAACTACCTCGAGGCCGAGCAGCCGCGCCTGTTCCAGGAACTGAGTGACCGCGCATCCAACAAACAGGCCCAGGCAGAGCAGCAGGCGGCACAGCAGAACGCCGATCCGACGCACGTCGGAGCACCCTGGTACCTCGGCACCTCCATCAGCATCGCCCAGAGCGCGCTCTCGCCCAACGGGCGCTGGTTGGTGCTCATCACCCAATCCAAGGACTACACGGCCGGCGCGCCGGGCATCATGCCCAACTACATCACCGACAGCGGCTACGTGGAGACCAGCAAGGAACATACCTACGTGGACCTGAACCCGCCTCCGGCCCAGCAGGTGAAGCTCTTGGACCTGCAGACGCACAGCGTCTATGACCTGGACCTCTCGCAGCTGCCCGGCATCAAGGAGGATCCACTGGCCGCGTTGCGCAAGACTGCCGTCGATTGGGACGTGCAGCACGGCATGGACCGCAAGGCGGCAGAGGACTCGGTGAAGGCGCCGGCGGTGCGCGAGGTCTCGGTGAACGGCCTTGCCTTCAGCGACGACGGCAATGGCCTGGCCCTGCAGTTCATCGCCAACGACTTTAAGGACCGCTGGCTCGCGAGGCTGGACTTCGCGAAGAAGGTGCTGGTTACCCAGGAACGGCTCAGCAACCAAGCCTGGATCAACTGGACCTTCAACGACTTCGGCTGGATGCACGATAACCACAGCCTCTGGTACCTGTCGGAGGCTAGCGGCTATTCGGAACTCTACGTGAAGGACGTAAACGCCAAGACCGCTCGCCAGTTGACCCGCGGCGATTTCGAGATCAACTCGGGGCTGTTCCTGACCCACGACGACGCCTGGTTCTACGTCTCGGCCAACAAGTCAGCCCCCGGCACTTGGGAGATCTACCGGGTGGACGCGAAGAACGGTGGCATGGAGGCGGTCACCAATTTGGGCGGCATCAACGGCGCACAGCCCGCCATGCACGAGGGCGAGAGCTTCCTGCTCTCCCCCGATGAGTCCAAGCTGCTGGTCTATCACTCCAGCAGCGTGCGCCCACCGGAGATCTACATGGTGGAAGCGGCGCCCAACGGCAAGGCGGTGCAAGTCACCCACCAGGTGACGAACGCGTTCACCTCCGTGGACTGGACCGTGCCGCAGATCGTGCAGGTACCGTCCACGCACCAGCCGCGGCCTCTCTACGCCAGGCTCTATCTGCCCAAGGACTACTCACCCACCAAGAGCTATCCGGCGATCGTGTTCATCCATGGCGCAGGCTACCTGCAGGACGCCCACACCGGCTGGTCCTATTACTGGCACGAGATGATGTTCGACACCTTCCTGAACCAGCATGGTTACATCGTCATGGACATGGACTACCGCGGCTCCGCGGGCTACGGCCGTGACTGGCGCACCACCATCTACCGACAGATGGGCCACCCGGAGGTGGAAGACATCACCGACGGCGCCCACTGGCTCGAGCAGAACTACCACGCCGATCCCAAGCGCCTCGGCGAATGGGGTGGCTCCTACGGCGGCTTCATGACCTACATGATGATGTTCCGCCAGCCGGACCTGTTCCAGGCGGGCGCGGCGCTCCGACCCGTGGGCGACTGGGCGGATTACAACGACGGCTACACCGCCGCCATCCTCAACCGCCCGGCCGTGGACCCGCAGGCCTATTTCGACAGCTCGCCCATCAACTACGCGGGTCAGCTCAAGGGCCACCTGCTCATCCTGCAGGGCATGGAAGACGACAACGTGTTCTTCATCGACACCGTGCATATGACCCAGAAGCTCATCGAGCTGCGTAACCCGAACTTCGATGTGATGTTCTATCCCGTGGAGCACCACGATTTCCACGACCCGGTGAGCTGGCTGGACGAGTACCGCCGCATCTGGCGGGAATTCGACACCTACGTGGACCCGCAATGAGCGGGAGGCATGGGCCCTGATAAGATAAACCCCGCCGAACGGCGGGGTTTATTTTCATGCCGCAGAATTTCACTGACCCGGAAGCCTGCGTCGAGGCGCTCATAGCGCGGGTCGGCAAGACGCTCGTGGTAGGCACGCCGCTCGGCATCGGCAAGCCCAACCTCCTGCTGAATGCGCTCTACCGGCGCGCCGCCCGGGATCCCTCTCTGCGGCTGCGCATCATCACCGCCCTCTCGCTGGAGCGGCCCGTGGGCAAGAGTGAAATCGAACGCCGTTTCCTGGATCCGTTCACGGCGCGGGTCTTCGGCGACTACCCCGAACTCGAATACATGCGGGCGCTCCGCCACGGCGGCCTGCCGTCGAACATCCAACTCTCGGAGTTCTACTTCAAGTCCGGCAGCATGCTGGGCGTGGCCGCTGCCCAGCAGAGCTACGTGAGCAGCAACTACACCCACGTGGCGCGCGACATGCTCGCGGCGGGCATCAACGTCGTCGCCCAGGCCCTGGCGAAGGAGGACCGCCC
>DATGHI010000207.1:0-2692 GCA_035308065.1 Gammaproteobacteria bacterium
CGTCGATCCACTGCTTGAAGTTGATAGGGGTCAGGCTCCACATGGGACTATCCTCAGATCGTCGCGATGCATTTGAGTTCGATGGCGATGGGGGTAGGCAGCGCCGTCACCTGCACGGTGGTGCGGCAGGGCTGGTTGTCCTTGAAATATTCGGCATAGAGCCGGTTATACGCGGCGAAATCCCGTTGCATGTCCGTGAGGAAGACGGTCACATCCACGAGCTTGTCCCAGCCCGAACCCGCGTCCTCCAGGATGAGACGCACATTCTCGAACACCGAGCGGCACTGGACCTCGATGTCGTAGGCCACCACCTTGCCCTGTGCGTCCAGGGTCACACCGGGGATGTCCTTGCTGCCGCGCCTGCGGGGACCCACTCCCGAGAGGAACAGCAGGTTGCCCACGCGCCGCGCATGGGGATAGAGCCCGACGGGTTCGGGGGCCTTGGCCGAATGAATCTTCTGTTCGCTCATCCGTTTGGGTATTCCAGCAGTTTGAGGTAGATGAAATCACAGCTCTTTGAGTCCAGTACACCGCTGTGGCCCAGGAACTTGGCGGCGACGGTTCCCGGGTCGAACACACCGTCCGGCACCAGGATGGGGGTCGCCTTATAACGACCTTCGCGATTCTCGCCGTCGTCCACCGCGTCATGGGTAAATCCCGAGTCCACCTTCCAGGTGAGGGCGCGCTCACTGCGCATCTTGTCGTAGCAGAGTTGGAATGCGACGATGTCGCGGGTCTCGTTGATCCAGACGACCAGATCGAAATGCTCGTCCGTGAACCAGCGTCGAAGCGGCTCACCCTCTATCTGGCGCACGTCGGCGATCTCGCGCAGCATGCCGGGCCTCAATACTTGATGCAAACGTTGCGCGCCTCAGTGAAGAAGCGCATGGCCTCGAAGCCACCTTCCCGGCCGAGGCCGGATTGTTTCACGCCACCCATGGGCACGCGCAGGTCCCGGAGCATCCAGCAATTGATCCAGATGAGCCCGGCCTCGAGCCTTGCGGCGAGACGGTGGCAACGGGCCAGGTTGGAGCTCAAGACCGTGGCGGTGAGTCCATACGGAGTGCCGTTGGCTTGAGCCAGGGCCTCGTCCTCGCTGTCGAAGGGGGAGAGCGTCACCACCGGGCCGAAGATTTCCTCCTGGTTCACGCGGCAACCGGGTCCGAGCCCTTCGATGACCGTGGGTTCCAGGAACCAGCCCTCCGCGCAGCGCCCCGCGATCTTCGCACGCTTGCCTCCACAGAGGATGCGGCCGCCTTCCTGCTTCGCGAGGTCTATATAGCCCAGCACCTTCTGCAGGTGTGCTTCCGAGACCAGCGCACCCTGCTGAATGCCTTCTTCCAGGGGGTCGCCCTGGCGCAGGGCCTTGGACCGCTCCACGAACGCGTCGCGGAACCGGTCGTAGATGCTGCGCTCCACGTAAATGCGCGAACCACAGAAGCAGATCTCGCCCTGGTTGGCGAAGGCCGCGCGCAGGCTCTCTCTGAGCGCCAGTTCCCAATCGCAATCGGCAAACACCAGCACCGGGTTCTTGCCGCCGAGTTCCAGGGAAAGCTTCTTGAACTTCGGGGCCGCCCGAGCAGCGATGTCTGCGCCGGTCCGGGTGCCACCGGTGAAGGATACGGCCTTCACGCCTGCATGTTCGACGATGGCACTGCCTACATTGGGCCCTAGGCCATGCACCACGTTCAGGACGCCCGCGGGCAGGCCCGCCTCCGCACAAAGCTCGCTGAAAAGATATGCGGTCATGGGCGTGATCTCGGAGGGCTTCGCCACCACGCAGTTCCCCGCGGCCAGCGCCGGCGCGATCTTCCAGGTGAAGAGGTACAGCGGCAGGTTCCAGGGCGAGATGCAGCCCACCACGCCGAGCGGTGAGCGCAAGGTGTAGTTGATGGCGCCTTCCTCCATGGCGTGGGATTCGCTCGCGAACTGGCTCGCCGCGGCGGCGAAGAATCGCAGGTTGGAGACCGCCCGCGGGATGTCGAGGCTGCGCGCCAGCGCAACCGGCTTGCCATTGTCGACGCTCTCGGCACGCGCCAGTTTCTCCAGGTCGCGTTCCACCAGTGCCGCGAGCTTCAGCATCCATTGGCTGCGCTCGGCGGCAGGCAGTACCGACCAGGACAGGAAGGCCCTCGCGGCGGCGGCGACGGCGGCATCGATGTCGGCTGCGGTGGAATCGGGAAGGCGCGCATAGACCTTGCCGCTGGCGGGCTCATGGTCGTCGAGCCAACCGCCCGAGGCCGCCGGCACCAGCTTGCCGCCGATGTAGTTCTTGATCTCCAGCATTGTTACAGGCTCTGGATGCGGCCGCCGTCTACTGGCAGGCTCACGCCTGAGATATACGAGGCAGCGGGGGTGGCGAGGAAGGCGATGGCGGCACCGATCTCGTCAGGGTCCGCGATGCGGCCCAGGGGGATATGCGAGCGCGCCTCCGCCTCGATCTCGGCGACGGAGCGCTTCTCCTTCTCGGCGCGGGCGCTGAACAGGCTCTCCATGCGCGCTGTGCGGGTGAAACCCGGCAGCACATTGTTCACGGTGATACCGTATTGCCCCAGTTCGCCCGCCAGGGTCTTAGCCCAGCTCGCGACGGCGCCGCGCACTGTGTTGGACACACCCAGGCCCTTGATGGGCTCCTTCACGGAGGTGGAGATGACGTTGATGATGCGGCCGTAGCCGGCCTCACGCATCCGCG
>DATGHI010000208.1:0-2367 GCA_035308065.1 Gammaproteobacteria bacterium
AACTTGAACCTGCTGGGCAAGCGCGAACCGCACCTCTACGGGCCGGATACCTTGGCCGCCATCGAGAAGCACCTGAAGACCCTGGCCTCAGGGATGGGCCATGAACTCGACGCCTACCAGAGCAACCACGAGGGCGAGCTCATCGACCGCATCCAGAAGGCGGCCGCCGACGGCACCCACATCCTGATCTTCAACCCCGGCGGCTACACCCACACCAGCGTGGCGCTCAGGGACGCGCTGCTCGCGGTGTCCCTGCCCTTCATCGAAGTGCACATCAGCAACCCCATGCGGCGCGAGCCCTTCCGCCGCCATTCCTATTTCTCGGACATCGCCGCCGGCGTGATCTCCGGCTGCGGCGCCCTGGGCTACGAGCTGGCGCTCATCGCCGCCGCCCGCCGCCTGGCCGCCATCAAGTCCGCCAACTGAACCGAACTCTCCTCCTAGGGAGCGAACCATGGACATACGCAAGGTCAAGAAACTCATCGAGCTCCTGGAGGAGTCCGGCATCGCCGAGATCGAGATCACCGAGGGCGAGGAGTCGGTGCGCATCAGCCGCCACAGCGCTCCGCCACAGCAGATGGTGATGCAGGCGGCCCCCATGAACATGGGGGCCATGCCCGCGGCGGCCCCGGCCGCCGCCGCCGTGCCCGCTGCAGCCGCCGCCCCGGCCTTGCCCGCGGGCCATCAGGTGAAGTCGCCCATGGTGGGCACCTTCTACCGTTCGCCGTCGCCGGGCGCCAAGGTATTCGTGGAGGTGGGCCAGACGGTCAAGGAAGGCGAGATTCTATGCATCATCGAGGCCATGAAGATGATGAACCAGATCGAGTCCGACAAGGCCGGCGTGGTCAAAGCGATACTCGCTAACAACGGCGACCCGGTTGAATTCGGTCAGCCCTTATTCGTGATCGAGTAAGGGCGCAGCATGTTAGAAAAAGTCGTCATCGCGAATCGAGGCGAGATCGCCCTGCGCATCCTGCGGGCCTGCAGGGAGCTCGGCATCCGCACCGTGGCGGTGCACTCCACCGTGGACAAGGACCTCAAGCACGTGCTCCTGGCGGACGAGTCGGTGTGCATCGGCCCCGCGCCCTCCTCCGAGAGCTACCTCAACATGCCGGCCATCATCAGCGCCGCCGAGGTCACCGACTCGGTCGCCATCCACCCGGGCTACGGCTTCCTGGCCGAGAACGCGGACTTCGCCGAGCGCGTGGAGCAGTCGGGCTTCATCTTCATCGGCCCGCGCGCCGACACCATCCGCTTGATGGGCGATAAGGTCTCGGCCAAGAAGGCCATGACCAAGGCCGGCGTGCCCACGGTGCCCGGCTCCCAAGGCGCCCTGCCGGAGGATCCCAAGGAGATCCTCAAGATCGGCCGCGAGGTCGGCTATCCGGTGATCATCAAGGCCGCGGGCGGCGGCGGCGGCCGCGGCATGCGCGTGGTGCACAGCGAGGCCGCGCTGGTGGCCGCGGTGGGCATGACCAAGGCCGAGGCCAAGTCGGCCTTCGGCAACGACATGGTCTACATGGAGAAGTTCCTGGAGCGGCCCCGGCACGTGGAATTCCAGGTGCTGGCGGACGGCCAGGGCAACGCGGTGCACTTGGGCGAGCGCGACTGCTCCATGCAGCGCCGCCACCAGAAGGTCATCGAGGAGGCCCCGGCCCCGGGCATCAGCGAGCGGCAGCGCCGCACCATGGGCGACCGCGTGGTGGAGGCCTGCAAGAACATCAAGTACCGCGGCGCCGGCACCTTCGAGTTCCTCTACCAGGACGGCAACTTCTACTTCATCGAGATGAACACCCGCGTGCAGGTGGAGCACCCGGTGACGGAGCTCATAACCGGCATCGACATCGTGAAGTGGCAGCTGATGGTGGCGGCCGGCCTGCCCTTCACGCTGCGGCAGAAGGACATCGTGTTCAAGGGCCACGCCTTCGAGTGCCGCATCAACGCCGAGGACCCGCGCAAGTTCACCCCCTCCCCGGGCAAGATCAACCGCTGGCACGCGCCGGGCGGCCCCGGCATCCGCGTGGACTCCCACGCCTACAGCGGCTACACCGTGCCGCCCAACTACGACTCCCTCATCGGCAAGGTCATCGCCTACGGCGACGACCGGCAGTCGGCCCTGGCGCGCATGCGCACGGCCCTGCAGGAGATCGTGGTGGAGGGCATCAGCACCAACGTGCCGCTGCATCAGGAGCTGTTCGCAGATTCCGCGTTCATCGCCGGCGGGACCAATATTCACTACCTCGAAAAGAAACTAGGTCTGTAAAGGAAATTGATCTTTTGCCCTCTGGCGTTGTTGAGAGAGCCTCTCGGAGTTCTCACGTACAGTCGGAGTACGCTCCGAGCTCCTCGGACTCTCGCGCCTAGCCA
>DATGHI010000209.1:0-3774 GCA_035308065.1 Gammaproteobacteria bacterium
CCCGGCGGCCGCGCGCATGCAGCGGGCGGCATTCGACGTGCTGGGGCTCTGCGCCTACGGCGGCGACACCCGCGACTGGCTGCGCCATGCCGCCTGGCCGCTCGATTACTACCCGCTGCGGCGCGATGCCGGCAGCGAGACCGGCCCCGTGAAGGACGAGCACTACCAGTTCGTGACCGTGACGGGCGACGGCGTGCACGAGATCGCCGTGGGCCCGGTGCACGCGGGCGTCATCGAGCCCGGGCATTTCCGTTTCTCCGTGGTGGGCGAGAAGGTGCTGCGCCTGGAGGAGCGGCTCGGCTACACCCATAAAGGCATCGAGAAGCGCTTCGAGGCCCTGCCACTCCTGGAAGGCCAGCGTCTCGCGGCGCGGGTCTCGGGGGATTCCGCCGTGGCGTTCTCCTGGGCCTACTGCATGGCCGCCGAGAGCATCCTGGGCGTCACGCCGCCGGCCCGCGCCCTGTGGTTGCGGGCGCTGCTCCTGGAGCGGGAGCGCCTCGCCAACCACCTGGGCGATCTTGGCGCGCTCGGCAACGACGCCGGCTTCGCCGTGGGCCTTTCCCATTTCTCGCGCCTGAAGGAAGACCTGCTGCGGGCCAACGTACCCGCCTTCGGTGCCCGCTATCCCATGGATGCCGTGGTGCCCGGCGGAGTCGCGTTCGATCTCAGCGAAGCCGCCCGTGCTGCGCTCAAAGCAGGCCTGCTGGCGCTGCAGAAAGAAGTGCGTGCCCTGCGCGACATCTACGACGACCACGCGGGCCTGCAGGATCGCTTCGTGGGTGCGGGCCGCGTGGCCCCCGCGCTGGCGCGCGACCTCGGGCTCATCGGCTTGGCCGGCCGGGCCAGCGGCCAGTCCTGGGACGTCCGCGCCGACCATCCGGCGGCGCCTTACGACGTGCTGGAGATCCAGCAATGCGGCGCCCTGGAAGGCGACGTGGCGGCGCGGGTCGCGGTGCGCTTCGACGAGGTATTCGAATCCCTGCGCCTCTGCGCCGCGCTCCTGGACGGCCTGCCCGCGGGCGCCGTGCGCGTCGAGCCGCCGCCGGCTCCCGCGGATCGCCTCGGTGTGGGCTGGATCGAGGGCTGGCGCGGGCCGGTGCTGGTGATGCTGGAGAGCGGGGAGGGCGGGAGCATCCGCCGCTGCCATCCCCACGATCCTTCCTGGCAGAACTGGCCGGTGCTGGAGCACGCGGTGCTCGGCAACATCGTCCCGGATTTCCCGCTCATCAACAAATCCTTCAACCTGTCCTACAGCGGGCAGGATCTCTAGAGGCGGCTGACGATGCGAAACATCAAAATCGCCCCGCTCTCCATCCCCTCTCGCACGGGGCTAAGGAATTCAGGCCCTTCTCCCTTCGGGAGAAGGGAGCGGGATGAGGGCAGCTATCCCACAGAGCGAAAGAATTCAGACCCTTCTCCCTCCGGGAGAAGGGAACGGGATGAGGGCGGCGGCGCCTTTTTGCCGGGCGCTCCCGGAAGTAGAGACCTATGCTGAAAACCCTGACCCAGATCGGCCGCATCGGCATCGTCACCGAGCCCGCGCCCTTGGCGGAAGCCGCCTGGCGCGTGCGCGAGCAGCTCACCGCGGACATCCTCGGGGTCCTGGGCCGCGCGCTCTGCATCCGCCACGTGGACGCCGGCTCCTGCAACGGCTGCGAACTCGAGATCCACGCCCTCAACAATCCCTACTACAACCTCGAAGGTCTCGGCATCAAGTTCGTGGCGAGCCCGCGCCACGCGGATCTGCTGCTCGTCACCGGCCCCGTGTCCAAGCACATGGAGAGCGCGCTCAAGCGCGTCTACGACGCCACCCCCGATCCCAAACTGGTGGTGGCCGTGGGCGCCTGCGGCAAGGGCGAGGGCATCTTCTGCCCGAGTTACGCCGTGCGCGGCCGCGTCGCGGACGTGATCCCGGTGGACGTGGAAGTGCCCGGTTGCCCACCGTCGCCAGAAGCGCTCATGCGCGGCATCGCCGCCGCCATCCAGACGCGCACGCGGGCGAAAGCCTGAACTCCGTCATTGCCGCGAAAGCGGCAATCCAGTCCAGATGAGTCCGCACCCCAACATCCCAACCCCTTGTCAGGTTGCCTCCGCGTGGGGCTGGTGCATATAGTAACTTTTATGTTACTATAGTCCATGGCGATCGTCCGGATTGTCGAATACATCGGACCGAACGGACGCATGGAAGGAATATCGACGGCGCAAGCCCCGGCCCTCATGACCCAGGAGATACCATGGCACTGACACAGGATTTCAAGGAGACCGTGCTCAAGCGGGTGCAGCGCGACATCCGCTTCCGGCAGGCGCTCTTCACCGAGGCCATCAATGCCTACCTGACCGGGGATACCGATACCGGCAAGGCCATGCTGCGCGACCTGGTGAACGCCACCATCGGCTTCGAAGGCCTGGCCGCGGAAGTGAAGAAGCCGAGCAAGAGCCTGCACCGCATGCTGGCACCCCGCGGCAATCCCAACACCGAGAATTTCTTCGGCATCGTCCGCGCCCTGCAGAAGAAGACCCGCGTCAGGCTGCGCGTCACCGCGAAGCACGCTTGACCGTCTGACCGCGGCGCGATCCCAGGCATAAAAAAACCGCTCCTTGCTGAGCGGTTTTTCTTTATACCCTGCCGAGACACTCAAGCTGCCGGCGCTGCCGAAGCTTTCCCGCCGAACCAGGCGCGGGCCTTGGGGCTGAACAGGAAGTACATCACGATCCCGAAGAACGCCACGCTCATCGGCATCGACAAGATCCAGTAGGGGTTGGCCATATAGCCGTAGATGAAGCCGATGAGCCACCAGGCCATGTACACGAAGCGCATCCACCCCTGGCGCAGCAGGAAGGCCACGCCGGAGACGATGCCCACCGCCATCCCCACGCCGCTCATGGCGATATGCACCGGGACGGGCACATCCACCTGGGCCAGCGCATCCTGGATCATGGGATCGTCCTGCAGGTCGACGATCGCCAGCACCCCGAGCAGGCCGAGGCTGCCGAACACGATCATGATCACGCTGATCACGGTGACGGAAGTGGGACGCTTATCCATATCTTACCCCAGGAAGACGGTTTTCGTGCGGGTAATCATATCCCCCGCATCCCCCGCAAGCACGCTGTGCACCCACAAAAAACCGCCCCGGTTTGGCCGGGGCGGTTATAGCGAGATGACTCATTTAGGAGGGCGAGCAGCGAGAGCTGCGAGCGGGGGCCATGTACGGCCCCCTGGACTTTCGGCGGAGCAAGGAAAGCACAGCCGAAAGGCA
Source organism: Gammaproteobacteria bacterium (assembly GCA_035308065.1). Taxonomy (GTDB): domain Bacteria; phylum Pseudomonadota; class Gammaproteobacteria; order Natronospirales; family REEB76; genus DASUBN01. The sequence continues at coordinate 3,261 of DATGHI010000209.1, forward strand.
GAGGCTTCGCCGCTCAACGCGGCGGAGCCGCGTCTTCTTCGTTCTGCTGATCCATCGCCTTGCAACGCGCCTTGTCCGGATGCGACTGGCACCACTGCTTCATGTCCGCCCGGGCCTGCTCACGCACTTCCTTGCACTCGTCCTTGTTGCTTTCGCACCATTCCCTGCGGCGCTCGATGCCGGCCTTCAAGCCCTGGCACTTGTCTGCATTGGCGCTGCACCACTGGTCGAACTTGGCGGCCTGATCGGTGCATTCCTTGGCGTGCTCTTCGCAGTAGCGCTTGCCGTGCTCATGGCCGGCGCCCGTGCCGGCGGCCGGGGCGGCAGTGCCCGCGGCGAAGGCGAAGGCGGGTGCGGCCAAGAGGGCCGATATCAATAGGATTCTTGTCTTCATGGATTCACTCCTTAAGGACCCCGGGGATCGTCAGGGGATGGAGATAAGTAATGCGCGAGCCTACTCCGGAGTTGACAGTCATTTTGTAACAGGCTGTAACACCGCTCCTAGCAAGACGGG
>DATGHI010000210.1:0-3789 GCA_035308065.1 Gammaproteobacteria bacterium
TGCGCACCGCCGATGGCGTGCTGGCGGGCTCCGCCCTCAGCATGATCCAGGCGCTGCGCAACTGCATCGAACTCCTGGGCCTGCCGCTGGACGAGGCGGCGCGCATGGCCTCCACCTACCCCGCAGATTTCCTCGGCCTCAGCGCGTCCCACGGCCGCATCGCACCCGGATGCCAAGCCGACTTCACGGTGGTGGATGAGGCGCTCCAAGTGACTGAAACCTGGATCGCTGGGGAACGGGAGGCCCTCCCATGAAAGCCCCCTGGCGCGCCCTGCCGGCGGTGATGCTCGTGTTCTTGGCGCTGCCGGTTTCGGCGGCGGGGGAAGCACCGCTCGCGCTCATCCCCATGCCGGCGGAAGTGCTGCGACAGCCGGGTAGCTTCACGCTTCGGGACGGGGCGTCGCTGGGCGTGGAGTCAGACGATCCAGAGGCCCTTGCCATCGCCCACTATCTGGCGGGGCTCGTGCAACGCACCCGGGGCCTGCATCTCAGGCCCGTGACATCGGGGCAAGCGGCCGTGAGTTTCAGGCTCGCGCCGCAGGACCCGGATCTCGCCGGCGACGAGGCCTACCGGCTGGAAGTGGATGACCACGGCATCCGCATAGAGGCGCGGGCGCCGGCGGGACTCTTCTACGGCGCCGTGACCCTGTGGCAGCTCCTGACCCCGGACGCGTCCACGCCGGCCGCGGCTATAGTGCCCGCGCTCGTCATCCGGGACCGGCCGCGCTTCCCCTGGCGCGGGCTCATGCTGGACTCGGCGCGGCACTTTCAGAGCGTCGCCGACATCGAGCGGCTGCTGGACTGGATGGCGCTGCACAAGCTCAACGTGCTGCAGTGGCATCTGACCGACGACCAGGGCTGGCGTCTCGAAATCCGCGGCTATCCCAGGCTCACCTACGTGGGCGACTGCCGCCGGGCAGTGGGTCCTGACGCGGCGATCACGGGCAGCGCTGACAAGCCCTACTGCGGCTTCTACACCCAGGCCGAGGCGCGGGAGGTCGTCCGCTACGCTGCGGAGCGTTACATCACCGTAGTGCCGGAGATCGAGATGCCCGGCCACGCCCAGGCGGCCATCGCCGCCTATCCCGAGTTCGGCGTGACCGGGACGCGCCCGCCGGTGTCCACCGACTGGGGCATCCATCCTTATCTCTACAACGTGGACGCGAAGACCCTCAAGTTCCTGGAGACGGTGCTGGACCAGGTCATGGCGCTGTTCCCCTCCCGATATATAGATGTGGGCGGGGACGAGGCCGTGAAAGACCAATGGAAGGCCTCTACGGTGGTGCAGACGCGCATGAAGGCATTGGGCATCGCCGACGAAGACAACCTGCAGGCCTGGATGGTGAAACAGATGGAGGCCTACCTCCGCGCACGCGGCCGTCGGCTCTTGGGTTGGGACGAAATCCTCCAGGGCGGGCTGCCGCCGCAGGCCACGGTCATGAGCTGGCACGGAGCCGCCCAGCTCCGGGATGCCATCGCGGGAGGACACGACGTGGTGCTCGCATATTCGCCGACGCTCTACCTGGACAACCTGCAGAGCGACGCCCACGACGAACCCCCGGGCCGTCCACCAGTGGTGAGTCTCAAGGACATTTACCGCTTCGAGCCGCTGCCAGAGGGGGCAGATGCGGCCGCGCGCGCCCACGTGCTGGGGGTGCAGGCGAGCCTCTGGACCGAATACATGCCTACCTTCCTGCGCGACCAGCACGCCGTGTTCCCACGCCTCGCGGCGCTGGCGGAAGTGGCTTGGTCACCGCTGCCGGCCCGGGACTGGGAGGGTTTCCTGGCGCGGTTGCCGGCGCAGCTCGCCCGCTACCGCCGCCTTGGCATCCAATACGCCGACAGCGCCTTCGAGCCGCGCTTCACGCTCGCTCCGGCCGAGGCGGGGAAAATCGAAGTGAGCCTGAGCACCCAGGCGGGCGTACTGCACTACAGTACCGACGACCGTGAGCCCACTTCGGCCTCGCCGCTCTACACGGGCCCGATGAGTCTCACGCCGCCAGCACGCGTCATCGCCGCGAGCTTCGCCGCCGACGGCAGCCGGTTCGCGGAGCGCACGGAGACCGTGGACAGGGCCGCGCTCGATGCGCGAAACAGCGATCAACTGGACACCTGCAGCGGCAAGCTGGTGCTGCGCATCGAGGACGATCGTCCGCTCGCGGGTCAGCGGCCGGTGTACCGGGTGGACATCATGGACATGTGCTGGCGCTGGAAAGCGGCGTCCCTGGGCGGCCTGCGGCACATCGCCGTCACCGTGGGCGACCTGCCCTGGAACTACCAACTGGCCCACGACGTCACGGGCGTGGTGGTGCGTCCCGTGACGGGCGGGTTCCCTTCCCTGGACGTGCATCTGGACGGCTGCGACGGCGCGCCCGTCGCCCACTGGTCCCTGCGCCAGGCCGCTGCCAGCCCGCTGCAGACCACCCTCCGGGCGGAACTGCCGCCCGAGAGCGGCCGTCACGACCTCTGCTTCACCGTGAGCGGCGATCCCAAGCAGCAGTTCTGGGCCATCGACACGGTGCAGCTCACGCCCTGACGCGTGCGGAAGTCCAGGGTTGCCCGAAGCCTGCGGAGTCCTTGCTGCGGCTTCGGTCCAGGGACGCCATCCCCCGCGTCCCGCTCACTGCGGTGCAGTGAGCCCGTGGCGGCCCGCGCGAAGCTGCGCTTCTCACCCTGGCGGGCGACCAATCTTGGTACTGCTTCGAACTAGCACTAGTTGTCCCGTCCCTGGAACTGTCCAGCCCGCGTCCCACGCGGGCGTTCGCGGCTCTCGCCTCTCACCCTGGCGGGCCCACCAATTTCAATCCGCTAAAACTTCAATCGTGCTTCGCACGAAAGTTTGTGCCGCCAATTTTTGTGGATGTTTGAGCAATGATTTCACAATCGCGTCCATGACATGGATAAAGTCAATCGTGACTAGCGGCTAGATACCGGCGAATGTTCAAGACTGGCGATAATTGGGCATTTCACCCTCCCCTTGGTGACCGAGCACTGGCCCAAAAGGGTCGTAAGCGCCCGCTGGACACGTTTCAGACCTTCGATCCGCTCCCGAATAACGTCGAGTTTCGCCTGTGCCAGCCTTTGAACGGCACGGCAAGAACCCCCATCTTCGAGACTCAGGAGCTCACTGACCTCGCCGAGGCTAAATCCCAGCTCCTGAGCAGCCCGAATGAACCGCAGACGCGCAACGTCTTCCAGACTGTAGCGGCGGATGCTCCCCAACCCGCGGGGCGGCTCGGCGAGGAGCTTCTTGCGTTGGTAGAAGCGCACCGTCTCGACACCGACGCCGGCGGCCTTCGCCAGGCGCCCAATAGTGAATTCGCCCATAGCATCACCCTTGACTCCGTACCATAGTACGGAGTGTAGCCTGTTTCCCATGAACACGAGGTTTGGAGCATGACGACGAAATCCTGGCTGCCCGGAAGCGTGCTTGCCGCCATGGGTGCGTCCCTATGCTGCGTGACGCCTCTGGTTTTCGTCGGCCTGGGTACTGAGTCCGGTGACGTGTGTTGCGCGGTCTAACTGTCGCGATTACGCCTACTATGGGAATACCAACTGTAATTGCATTTTGCCGCGATATGCCTTGTTCCGGTGCGAGTCTGACGATCTGCTGAAATCAGGGGCTAAAACCTCAGCAAGCCCTCAGGAAAGATGCCATGAACGAATGTGCAACGGGTAAAGAAGGAGATCTGCTCGGATCACGCTGGGCTGCGTCACTGCTCTGGTGGGGGCCCGCGATATTGATCATCGCCACCGGCAGCCTCGGCCTTGGCAGCGTCGGGACCGCCA
>DATGHI010000211.1:0-8354 GCA_035308065.1 Gammaproteobacteria bacterium
TCTAGGGCTTCCTGGTTGGCCCGCTGGGACATGCGGTACAGGCCGAACTTCAGGCTCCAGCTGGGCTGGAGATAGCCGAATACCAGGCCCCCGGTATAACCACGGGTATCAGCAGCATAGTCATAGGCGCCGTCGTTGATCAGCGCCCAGGTCTCGAACTCGGTACGAGTATTGTTGGCGTAGCGGTTCTGGTCGAAGTCGTCGCCCACGGCGAGCTTGCCAGCCTTGAACAGGAACGCATGTGTCGCTACCTGCCCTGGCAGCTGGTCCTGGGCCCGATCGACGGACGTCACGTCACTGCCAAGTGGCAGCAGGTACTGCACATAGGCCCGGGCGATATAGGCATCCTTGGGTAGGCCGCTGCCGGCCCGCACCACGTCTCCATCGGTTGGGCTGCCGAGTCCTGAGGCATTGCCCACGCCGCCACCCACGAACCGCTCGATGTCCAGATAGGCCTGCCAGCGGGACAAGAGGGCCATTCCGAAATAGACCCCGAAGGTCTGACTGGTGGCGTCGTCGCCCGCGGCCGGGAGACTCAAGGGGCCTGAATACCGGGCGCGGAAAGAATCCAGATGCTGATGGATGCTGTTGTACTGGGCCGCCAACAGCATGGGCACCTCAGGTTCAGCCGGCACCACCGTGCTTGCTTCCCCCGTCTCGTGGGTGGGGACGGCCGGGTCAGCGGGAACCGGCAGGCCGTCCGCATGGAGGATCGCGAACGGCGTGGCGAGCAGCAGCAAGGCTGCGGCTTGCACCCACCTATCCATCACGAACATTTTCGTATGACACATCGACATATTGCACCCAAAATCTTCTGACGGTGATGGGCACCGCCGGCACCGTGGCAATTCGATAATCGCGCAAATCACCAACCTTAAAGGCGGCTCGTTACGCTTTGGTTACGTTCTGCAGTGCGCTGAAAGTTCTGGGCCTGGATACGGCCTTGGCCGTCGGGAATGCGCGCTGCCCCGTCATAATCGGCGAGATAGCGGCAGGGGAAGGCTTAGAAGGGGAATGTCCTGCGGACCGGTCTCACCGGACTTGGTTCATGTTGCTAGGGCTACTGTCCATGGAAATTCCATGCAATCAGGACGGCGCAAGTGTAGTCCAGGATTCATCGCTGTCAAGAAAAACTTGCGGGACCAAGGCAGATATTTCCAACCGCATGTTTATGGAACGACTGAGGTTTCCTGGAAATGAAAACCCCGGCACCGAGAATCGGTGCCGGGGCTTAAGACCTTCAAAAACCCGGATTAGCGGGTCGGGGGGGTCGAAGACGGAGCAGTGCTGGCTGCGGGGGCGGCCTTATCCTTCTTAATCTGCTTCTCGTCATTCTTGATCTTGCTCTTGTCCTTATACATCATCTTGTTGTCGGTGTGGATGACCTTCTCGTCCTTGGCGACGGCCGCCTTGTTGCCGGCCTTCTCGTCCTTCTTGAGCTTGTTCTCTTCGCTGTTTTTCTGCTGTTCCTCTTTTCCGAAGTTCTTTTCCTCCTTGCGGATGTTGCCTTTTTCCTTGGAAACCGCGGTGGCAGCGGCTGGGGCAGCCGCAGTGCCCTCGGCCTGGGCCACGGACACGAGGCCAAGGGCCAGGAGGGACGTCAGCAGGATGGCAGAGGTACGTTTCATAAGTCTTTCCTTCTTAGGTTGTTGGCGGTACAGCCCTTAGTTAGGCCTGTCCCTGGGGTCAAGAACGGTCCTCCTCGCGACAGGTTGACGCCGTCCCGGCAATAAGGCCTCCCGGTTAGGGGGTATACCCCAGGTTCGGGGCCAGCCAGCGCTCGGCCGTGGCTATATCCATGCCCTTCCGCTGGGCGTAGTCCTGTACCTGGTCCCGGTTGATGCGCCCCACGGCGAAATACTTGGATTCCGGGTGGGAGAAGTAGAAACCGCTCACCGCCGCCGCCGGCCACATGGCGTAGTGCTCCGTGAGCCGTATGCCGACACGACGCTCTACGTCCAGAAGCCGCCAGAGTGCACCCTTCTCGGTGTGCTCGGGGCAGGCGGGGTAGCCGGGGGCCGGGCGTATACCCTTGTACTCCTCCCGGATGAGGGCGTCGTTGTCCAGGCCCTCATCCGCGGCGTAACCCCAGGAGTCGCGCCGCACCTTGAGGTGCAGGTGCTCAGCGAAGGCTTCGGCCAGGCGGTCCGCCAGGGCTTTGAGCAGGATGGCGCTGTAGTCGTCGTGATCGGCCTCGAAGGCCTGCACCCTCCCCTCGATGCCGATTCCTGCGGTGACGGCGAACGCGCCGAAATAATCCTCGAGGCCGCTCGAGTCGGGGGCCACGAAGTCCGTGAGGCAGCGGTTGGGCCTGCCAGCGGGTTTCTGCTGTTGCTGGCGCAGGAAGCGGAACGTGATCTCCCGCTCGCCCCGACCCGCATCCTTGTACACGGCGATGTCGTCGCCGTTCACGGCATTGGCCGGGAACAGGCCGTAGACCGCCCGGGCGCTGATCCATTTCTCCGCGATCACCCGGTCCAGCATGGCTTCGGCATCGGCCAGGAGCCGGCGGGCGGTCTCGCCCTTCTCGGGATCCTGGAGGATCTTCGGATAGCTGCCCTTCAGCTGCCAGGCATGGAAGAACGGCGTCCAGTCTATATAAGGACGCAGCTTCTCCAAGGGGTAATCAGTGAGGACCTCCACGCCCGTTTGCCGGGGCTTCGGAGGCGTGTAGCCGCGCCATTCGAGCGGCGTGCGGTTCGCCCGCGCCTCGGCGAGGCTGAGCCAACGGTCGTCATTGCTGCGGCCAGCGTACTCGGCCCGCACATGGGCGTAATCATCCTGGATGGCCTTGATCACCGCCGCGCTGCTCTCCCCCAAGAGCGACGAAGCCACGCTCACGGCGCGCGAGGCGTCCTTCACATGGGTCACAGCGCCTGCATACTGCGGCGCTATCTTCACAGCGGTGTGGGTACGGGACGTGGTGGCGCCGCCGATCATGAGTGGGATGTGGAAGTTGTCGCGCTGCATCTCCCTCGCCACGTGTACCATCTCGTCCAGAGACGGGGTGATGAGGCCCGAAAGACCGATCAGGTCCACCTGGTGCTCGCGCGCCGTATCGAGGATCTTCTGCGCAGGCACCATGACCCCCAGGTCCAGCACCTCGTAGTTGTTGCATTGCAGCACGATGCCGACGATGTTCTTGCCGATGTCGTGCACGTCACCCTTCACGGTGGCCATGAGGATGCGCCCCTTGGTGCGGGAGCCTTCCTGCTTCCCAGCCTCGATATAAGGGGTGAGCCAAGCCACGGCTTTCTTCATGACCCGAGCGGACTTAACCACCTGGGGCAGGAACATCTTGCCGGCGCCGAACAACTCGCCCACCACGTCCATGCCGTCCATGAGCGGGCCCTCGATCACGTCCAGGGGGCGCGTGGCTTCAAGGCGCGCCTCCTCCGTATCCGCCTCGATGAAGTCGGCGATGCCCTGCACCAGCGCGTGCTTGAGCCGCTCTTTCACCGGCGCGGCGCGCCAAGCGAGATCCACGGCCGACCGCGTACCGCCCTTGCCGAGGCCCGCGGCGAAACCCATCAGCCGCTCGGTGGCATCAGGACGGCGGTTGAACAACACGTCTTCGACGTGCTGGAGCAGATCCTTGGGAATCTCCTCGTAGACTGCGAGTTGGCCGGCATTGACGATACCGATGTCCATGCCGGCGCGGATGGCGTGGTACAGGAAGGCGGCATGCATGGCCTCACGCACGGTGTTGTTGCCGCGGAAGGCGAAGGACACGTTGCTGACACCGCCGCTGATGAGGACGCCGGGGAGTTGGCGCTTGATCTCGGCCACGGCGTGGATGTAGTCGAGTGCGTAGGCGTTGTGGGCCTCGATGCCCGTGCCCACGGCGAAGATGTTGGGATCGAAGATGATGTCTTCCGGCGGGAAGCCGAGCTTGCCGGTGAGCAGGGCGTGGGCACGTCTGCACACCGCCACTCGCCGCTCCAGGGTATCCGCCTGGCCCTGCTCGTCGAAGGCCATGACCACTACCGCCGCGCCGTGTCGCTGGGCCAAGGCCGCCTGCTTGAGGAAGGAATCCTCCCCTTCCTTGAGGCTGATGGAGTTCACCACGCACTTGCCCTGCACGCACTTAAGGCCCGCTTCGATGATCTCCCAGCGGGAAGAGTCGAGCATGAGCGGCACCTTGGCGATGTCCGGCTCGGCGGCGAGCAGCGACAGGAACCGGGTCATGGCGGCCTTGCCGTCCAGCAGGCCCTCGTCCATGTTCACGTCCAGGAGCTGGGCGCCGTTCTGCACCTGTTCCCGGGCCACCTCCAGGGCGGTGGCATAGTCCCCGGCCAGGACGAGCTTCTTGAACTTCGCCGAGCCGGTGACGTTGGTGCGTTCGCCCACGTTCACGAACAGGCTGTCCGGTAGGATGTTGAAGGCCTCGAGGCCCGCCAGCCGGCAGCCGGCCGTTGGCACGGGCCGCTTGCGCGGTGCGCAACCCGCCACCGATTCGCGCAGCGCGCGGATATGTGCGGGGGTGGTACCGCAGCACCCTCCGACGATGTCGATGCAGCCTTCCTCGGCCCAGCCGCCCATGTGGGAACACATGTGTTCCGGGGTCTCGTCGTAGCCGCCGAAGGCGTTGGGCAGGCCGGCGTTGGGATGTGCGCTGACGTAGCAATCCGCCAGGATGGAAAGTTCCTGTACGTAGGGGCGCAACTGTTCAGCGCCGAGCGCGCAGTTCAGGCCGATGCTGAAGGGCTTGACGTGGCGCACCGAGTTCCAGAAGGCTTCCACCGTCTGGCCCGAGAGGGTGCGACCTGAGAGGTCGGTGATAGTGGCGGAGATCATCACCGGCACGCGGGTGCCTAATTTCTCGAAATGCTCCTCGATGGCGATGAGCGCCGCCTTGCAGTTGAGGGTGTCGAATACCGTCTCGACCATGAGGATATCGGCGCCCCCGTCCAGGAGACCCTGCACCGCGTCGGCATACGCGGCCTTGAGCCCATCGAAACTGACGTTGCGGAAGCCGGGGTCGTTCACGTCCGGCGACATGGAGGCAGTGCGGTTGGTGGGACCCAGGATGCCGGCCACGAAACGCCGCTGGCCCGTGGTCGCTTCCGCCTGTATCGCGCAGTGCTTCGCGAGGCGTGCGCCTTCCCGGTTGAGTTCGTAAGCGAGCGCTTCGGTGCCGTAGTCAGCCTGGGAGATGGCGGTGGAGTTGAAGGTGTTGGTCTCGATGATATCGGCGCCGGCTTCCAGGTAGGCCTTATGGATGGCACCGATGACATCCGGGCGCGTCAGGGTCAGGAGGTCGTTGTTGCCCTTGAGGTCCTTGGGATGCGCCTGGAAACGCTCGCCCCGGAAATCCACTTCCGTGAGCCCGTAACCCTGGATCATTGTGCCCATGGCGCCGTCCAGCACCAGGATGCGTTCCGCGAGCAGCCGCTCCAGTTCCGTCCGGCAATCCATGGGAAGACTCAAGTGCGGTTGCCGCCCGCCGCGGCACGCGGCGGGGCATCCGCGGTTGCGACACCGGGGCGTATCCCCAGGAGCCGGCATATGGCACGGGACAGTTCGGCGCGGTTGAGCGTGTAGAAATGGAATTCGCGCACGCCTTCCGCCTGCAACATACGGCACTGCTCGCCGGCCACATGAGCGGCCACCAGCTTGCGGGTCTCCGGATCGTCATCCAGTCCTTCGAAGAATTCCTCGAGCCAGCGCGGCACGCTGGCACCGCAGCGGGCGCTGAACTTCTTCACCTGCTCGTAGTTGGTCACGGGCAGGATACCGGGCACCAGCGGCACGTGGATCCCGTTGGCGGCGGCACGGTCGCGGAACCGCAGGAACACCTCCACGTCGAAGAAATACTGGGTGATGGCTCGGGAGGCCCCCGCCTCCACCTTGCGCTTCAGGTTGTCGATGTCCGCCTGGGGCGAGAGCGCATCCGGATGCACTTCCGGGTGGGCGGCAACGCTGATCTCGAAGTCAGCCACGCACTTCAAACCCGCCACCAACTCCGCCGCACTAGCGTAGCCGTCGGGATGCGGCGCAAACCGACCCGCCCCTTGCGGGGGGTCGCCGCGCAGGGCGACGATGTGGCGTATCCCTGCGTCCCAATAACGGCGGGCCACGGCGTCGATCTCCACGCGGTTCGCACCGATGCAGGTAAGGTGCGCGGCGGGACGGAGCCCCAGGCGTTTCTGGATAGCCACCACCGTCTCATGGGTGCGCTCGCGGGTGGACCCGCCGGCGCCGTAGGTGACGGAGACGAAGCGCGGTTTAAGCGGCGCGAGCCGCTCCAGGGCCTGCCACAGTTTCTTCTCCATCTCCGGCGTACCCGGGGGGAAGAACTCGAAGGAGACCAGGGGAGCTACCGGAAACGCGCGCCGGTCCCAGGGGGTCGAAAGCGAATGCATACAGTGTAAGGCTCCTGACGCTTTAGCAGTGGACGCACCCGATTCAATAACCGGAACCGCCCTTTCGCCCTGAAAGTTGTCACTTAAGCGGCGATGTCTATACCCTTTCCGCTTTCCGCAAGCCAGAAAACAGAAAACCTGCTCAGCTTGGGCCGTCTGTTTAGAGACGGGAGCTAGAGCAGGTTCCATAGGCAAGCCCGCTTTAGCTGCATTTATAGAGCGCCCGCAAGCTGAGTCTCAAATCGGCGCTATGAGCTAACTATCGGATATATAAGCCAATCTGTCAAGGGCGCGCTGCCACGCAGCGCGCGCCAGGCCACGGATGGCCTGGCCGGAAGGCGCACCAGGGATGGAGTTTAAGTGCCGCGCAGATGTCTTATATGCCGCCATACCCACCATGCCGCGGTCGCCAGGATGGCGGCGCCAATGAGGGCGTCGAAGCGGTGGAAATATGCCCCCAAACTATCCCAATGCTCCCCTAGGCGCTCGCCGATCCAGGCCAGCACCCAGCACCAGATGAGGGAGCCCAGGAAGGTGTAGGCCAGGAACTTGCCCATAGCCATGCGCGCCACACCCGCCGGGAAAGCGATGAAGGTGCGCACCACCGGCAGCAACCGACCCACGAGGATGGTGACGTCGCCGTGGCGGGCGAACCACCGGTCTGTGAGCTCAAGGTCATGGTGGGAGATGAGCACATAGCGGCCGTACTTCATCACCAGAGGTCGGCCGCCCCAGGCGCCGAGCCAGTAGGCGGCCATGGAACCCAGTACGCAGCCCACGGCGCCCGCCAGCGCCACGGCCCAGAGTTGCAGATCACCGCGGTAGACGAGATAACCCGAGAACGGCATGACGATCTCAGAGGGCAGCGGGATGCAGGCGCTCTCGATGGCCATGAGCAGTACGATGCCGCCGTAACCCAGGGTGGAAATGACGCCGATGATGAAGGCTGCGAGCGCGGCCAGGAGCTTACCGATCATGGACGCTCAGTGCCGCACATCGCCGTTGGCATGGCGTGCGCCATGACGTATGTCAGCCAGGCGCAGTCGGAGACCGAGTTCCACGGTGCGATCCGGCGGGATCTGATAGAAGTCGGTGGCGCGGATGGCGTTGCGCGACATGAACGCGAACAGGTTCTGGCGCCAGCCCATCATGGAGGGCCAGTGCCGTGTGGAGACCAAGGTCTCACGACCGAGGTAATAGGTGACGGTCTCGGGGTCCATGATTAAACCGTAATCCTTGGCGCGGCGGAACGACTGCGGGATGTTGGGGATCTGCATGAAGCCGTAGTGCACGTTCACACGATAGAAACCCAGGTCGAGTTTCTCCACTTCGAGACGCTGCGCCGGGTGCACGAACGGCACATCGTCGGTGAGCACCGTGAGCAACACCACTTGGTCGTGTAACACCTGATTATGGTGCAGATGATGTTGCAGCATGGGCGGCGTGCCGAGGTTGGGAGCGGTCATGAAGACCGCGGTGCCGCGCACCCGCACCGGCTTCTGCTCGCGGATATGCTCCAGGAATACGTCCAGGGGTTCCGTGGCAGCCCGCAGACGATCGATGAGATTCTGCCGCCCGGTGCTCCAGGTGGACATGATGGTGAATCCGACGAGGCCTACCACCAGCGGGAACCAGCCGCCGTCCCGGATCTTGAAGATGTTGGCAGTGAAATACATCAGGTCCACAGACAGGAAGCAGGCGGTGATGATACAGACCAGCACGATGTTCCAGTGCCAATGGTCGCGCATCGCGAAAAACATGAGGATGGTGGTGATCACCATGGTGGAGCTCACCGCCACGCCGTATGCCGTCGCGAGGTTGTCGGAGGTCCGGAAACCCAGCACGATGCCGATGGTGGCCACCATGAGTATCCAGTTGAGAGCGGGGATGTAGATCTGGCCCTTCTCGTCCATGGAAGTACGCACGATGGTGAGCCGCGGGCTCTGGCCGAATTGGATCGCCTGGCCCATGAGCGAGAACGCACCAGAG
>DATGHI010000212.1:0-2364 GCA_035308065.1 Gammaproteobacteria bacterium
TCCGCCGCGTTCGCCCATGCCCTGCCCCTTATGGAAGGGAGTTCAGAAGTCGATCTCGCCCATCTTACCGGACTGGTAGTCGCGGATGGCCTGGTGTATCTCGTCCTCGGTGTTCATGACGAAAGGGCCGTAGCGCACCACCGGTTCGTTGAGCGGCACGCCCGCCAGCAGCAAAAGCTCCAGGGCGTGCTTCGCGTCCGCCCGCGCGGCGATCTTCACCTGGTCGCCGTCGTTGCCGAAGATGACCATCTGGTGGCCGCCGGCGCGTGTCTTCTCCGCGCCGATCTCGCCCTCCCCCGCGATCACGAAGGCGAAGGCGTGGTAGTTGGCGGGCAGGGGCTGGTCGATGGCGCCGCCCGGCTGCAGGGTCATGTGCAGGAACGCGATTGGCGTCACGGTGTCGATGGCGGCGCTCTTCCCCAGCGACTCGCCGGCTATGACCTTCACCTTCACTTTGCCGTCGGCGCTCGTGGCCACCGGGATGCCGGCATCCGGCAGCTCCTGGTAGCGGGGCTTCATCAGCTTGTCCTTGCGCGGCAGATTCACCCAGATCTGGAAGCCGTGCATGCGCCCGCCCTTGGCGCGGAACGCCTCCTCCGGCATCTCCGAGTGCACCACGCCCGCGCCCGCGGTCATCCATTGCACGTCGCCGGGCCCCAAGGAGCCCGCGTGGCCGTGGGAATCCTTGTGCTGCATCTTGCCCTCGAGCACGTAGGTGACGGTCTCGAAACCGCGGTGCGGATGGTCCGGCGCGCCCACCGCCTCGCCGGGGCCGTAGTCCACGGGGCCCATCTCGTCCAGGAGCAGGAAGGGATCGAAGTCCATGAGCCTTTGGGTCGGGAACGGCCGGTGCACGATGAAGCCGCCGCCCTCGCGGGTGCGCTGGCTGTCGACCACGTGTGTGACGCTTCTAGGACGGTTGGCATTCTCGGGCGGGTTCATGCATCCTCCTGCTTCAGGGTGGGCAAGACACCCACATGGGGACGAGCGACCCTGAATCAAGCGCGCTCGCCGTGTCCCAAGCCACGTCATCGGCAACCCATCGGAGTCCCGGGTCTCGAAAATGCGCTCGCAGATCATGAACCGCAACCGACTCATCCTGATTGCCCTGGCGCTGCTGGCGGCGGCCTGCTCCTCGACGCCCGCCACCCAATCACCGGCGCACCCACCGGCGCCGATGCTGAACGACTGTATCGCCGGCCCCGCGGAATTCCCACCCTGCGAGCCCGCGCAGCTCTACTATCCCGGTGCGTATTATCCCTACGGAGCGCTCTACCCGGGAATGATCCTGGTGCCGCAGTCCATCTTGGCCACGCCGGCGGTGCCCGCCGTACCGGTCGCACCGGCGCCGGTCCCGAAACCGCCGCCGTCTCCCCCGAAACCCCACAAGCCCTTCAAACCGCGTCCAAGAGGGCCCAAGGAACACTGCAAGATCGTCAACGGCCTCAAGGTATGCCCGTGAGACGGATGGTCTTCCGCGTCAGTGCTTCTCCATCAGCCGGCACTGCACGGGCCAGGAGATGACGTGACCCGAGGGCAGGAGCCCCTCCAGCGCCGCCAGCGCCTCCGCCACCACCTTAGGTTCGTCGAAGAACTCCACCACCAGCGGCAGTTTTTGGGTCAGGCGCAGCAGATCCGCGGAATGTACGACGCCCTTGCTGCCGAAGCCGGCGATGCCGCGGAACACGCTGACGCCGTGCACCCGGTGGCGATCGTGCAAGAGCTCCATGATCTCGTCCAGCAAGTTGTGCTTGCGTCCTTGATCCGCTTCGCTGAGGTAGATGCGCACCAGGATCATCTCCTTGTCCATGAGCTTCTCCCTCACAGGCTGCGGGCGAGGTACACGCCCAAGAAAGCGGCGGCTAGCCCCAGGAACACCGAGAGCGCGAGATAGAGTACGGCATAGCCGGTCTCGCCGTCCTCCAAGAGCAGCAGTGCCTCCATGGCGAAGGTGGAGAACGTGGTGAAGCCCCCGAGCACGCCGGTGAGCAGCGCCATGCGCAGCGTCGGACTGATGCTCACGCGTTCGATCGTCGCGAAAAACAGGAAGCCCATTACGAAGCAGCCGAGCACGTTGATGATCAGCGTGGACAGCGGGAAGCTCCGGCTGTAATAGACCTGCACCCACTGGCTCACGCCGTAGCGCGCGCAACAGCCCACCACGCCCCCGAGCGCGACCGCGACATAGTTCCACATGGAAAGACCCCTCCTGAACGCCTCACAGGGTATCCAGGAGTCATCAGCCCCGGTAATGCGCGGCGGCGGTTCTTGGCGGACTCCATCGCCGGAACACCGCCAGGAAAACACGCGGGCTCCGCGCTGTCAATCGCCCTCAGGCCGCTACCGCGCCGGGCTGAAGACGCC
>DATGHI010000213.1:0-13293 GCA_035308065.1 Gammaproteobacteria bacterium
CCCATGCGGGCATGGCGATCGGCAGATCCTTGAACTTCTTCTGGTCGCCCGCGCGGCCGTTCTTGACGGTATCCATGACGTCCTCAAGCTTGCCGGTGACGAACTTGTCTCCCTTGAGCGCCGGCGCAAGACCGGGTGTGCCCTGGCCGTTGCTCCCATGGCAACTGGCGCAATTGCTGGCGAAGACGGATTTTCCGTCCGCGGCAACCACGGTCTGACTTGCAAACAGTGCGATGCCTGCAAGCAAGCCGGCGGTAATGAGGTGTTTATTGTTCATGGCTATCTCCTGAGTGATTTGGAAAATCTATTCCGGATATCAACTAACGCCCTGGGTTTCAATGGGGAGCGACGGGTCTGGCTCCCGACACCGCCGCCTGGTCCTGGGCTTTCTTGATGGCAGCCGCCACTTCGGGCGGCATGTATTTCTCGTCGTGCTTGGCCAGCACTTCGTCCGCCTTCAGGCTGCCGTCGTCCTGCAGCCTGCCGTGCACCACGATGCCCTGCCCCTCCCGGAACAGATCCGGCAGGATGCCGGTATAAGTCACCGGAACCGAATGCTGCATGTCTGTGAGCAAGAAGCGCACGGTCATGCTCCCGGCCGTCCGTTGCACGCTGCCGGTTTGCACCAAGCCGCCCATGCGGAACGCCTGCGCGCCGTGGGCTTGGCCTGCTGCCACCTGGCTCGGCGTGTAGTAATAGAGAAGGTTCTTGCGAAACGCCGTCAGTCCGAGGGCCGTTGCGACACCCACTCCGATGAGCACCAGCAACACCGCGGTCAAGCGTTTGTATCGGCGCGGCGTCATGCAGCATCCTTGCGCTGCAATGCGGCACGCATGCGCCTGAGGCGTCGGCCCGGCACGATGGCATTCGCCACCATCACGACAGCGGCAATAATGTAAGCGGGCCATACGTAGGCGCCGTAGCCGCCCATGGTCAGAAATTCGTGTAACGAAGTCATGTCTGCTCCAGCATCTCCCGCACCCAGCCGGCGTTCTGTTCACGCTCCAGTATCTCTGCCTGGATGCGCTTCAGCAGGCAGGCGGCAAAATAGCAAGTGAAGGCGGCGATCATGGTAAGCAGCGGGATCAGCATGGAAGCGGAAATGTCCGATTTGCTGCCCACGAACACGGTCGAGCCCTGGTGCAGGGAACTCCACCATACCACCGAGTAGTGAATGATAGGGACGTTCACCACGCCTACCAGCGCCAGTACCGCTCCGGCGCGCTCGCCGCTGCGTGGATCTTCATAGGCCTGGTGGAGTGCGATGAAACCGAGATACAGGAACAGCAGGATCAGTTCCGAGGTGAGGCGTGCGTCCCATACCCAGTAAGTGCCCCACATGGGTTTCCCCCAGAGTGACCCGGTGATCAGTGCCAGGAAGGTGAACGAGGCGCCCAGCGGTGCGGCCGCCACTGCCACGGCGTGTGCGAGCTTCATGCGCCAGACGAGCCCTATGGCGGAGGCCCCCGCCACCAGCATGTAGCACATCATGGACAGGTACGCGCTCGGCACATGTATATAGATGATGCGGAAGCCGTCGCCTTGCTGATAATCCGCCGGCGCAAGCCAGAGCCCGCCGTAGAGACCTGCGGCGAGACCGAGAGCCGCGGCCCAGCCGAACCAGGGCGCAAGCCGGCCCGCGAGCCGATAGAAATAAGGTGGCGATGCGAGGCGGTGAAACCAAGTCCAGTTCGACGGGCTCATCATGACTCCAGGCTGATACGCAGAGCGCCGGCGACGGCGAAGGGCACGAGCGTCACGCCCAACACCAGCAGCGCGCCGAGCAGATACAGGGCCGCCGCGGCGTCCTCGCCACGGGCGGCCTGCGCGGCTCCCTGGGCGCCGAAGATCAGCACCGGCACCGCCAGCGGTAGCACCAAGATCGGCAGCAGCATGCCGCTTTGCCTCAGTCCCACCGTGAGTGCAGCACCCACCGCACCCAGGAGGCTCAAGATAAGGGTGCCGAGCATGAGGCTCAACACCAGCGTGCCGAAGGCCTGTACAGGATAGTCGAGCATGAGACCCAAGAATGGCGAGAGGATGACGAGCGGCAGACCGGTGGTGAGCCAGTGGGTGAAGATACGTGTGAGCACCACGAGTTCCAGGGCTGCAGGGCCGAGCAGTAGTTGCTCCAGGCTGCCGTCCTCGTAATCGCTCTTGAACAGGCTCTCCTGCCCGATGAGTCCCGCGAGCAACGCGGCCACCCACAGCACACCCGGTGCGACCACGGCCAGGAGTTCAGGTTGCGGCGAAAGCCCCAGGGGGAAGAGCACTGCCACCATGACGAAGAACAGCACCGGCGTCGCTACCTCTCCCGGACGGCGGAAGCAGAGGCGCAGGTCGCGGCGTACCAGGGCGGCAAGTGCGCGCATCAGTTGCCCCCCAGCTCGAGGCGTCGCACAGGCACCCCATCCAGTTGCAGCACTTGGTGGGTGGCGATCACTGCGAGGCCGCCTGCCCGGACGTGTTCCATAAGCAGGGCCGCCACCTGAGCGACCCCCTCCGCATCCAGGCTACTCAGGGGTTCATCCAGGATCCAAAGCCTTGCCCGACCGATCAGCAGCCGGGCCAGGGCAGCGCGGCGGCGTTGGCCCATGGATAGCAGGCCGCAGGGCCGATCCGCCACCGGTTTGAGCTCGAGCCTGCTCAGGATTTCATCCGCTGTTATTTCTGAAGAGTTAGCTGTAATAGAATGATAAAAATAGATATTTTCACGCGTAGTGAGATGATTCTTGAGGGCGTTGCTATGGCCCAGGTAGGCGAGGGTCGCATGGTAATCGAGGCAAGCGCGGATGGGGATACCGCCCCAGCGCACCTCGCCCTCATCCAGGCGGCCGATGCCCGCCAGCACCCGCATGAGGCTGGTCTTGCCGGAACCGTTGGGGCCCACCAGTTGCAGGACCTCCCCCTCGCCCAATTCGAACGACAGCCCACGGGCAAGGCAGCGATCGCCCCGCCAGATCGTCACGCCATGGGCCGATAGTCCGAGTTTCATGAGATGTGGTGCCCGGGGCCGGACTCGAACCGGCACGGCCGTTGCCGGCCAAAGGATTTTAAGTCCCTTGCGTCTACCAATTCCGCCACCCAGGCCGTTCACGCAGGACTTGCCGGGTCCTGGACAAAGACATGCGGGGGATATGGAGGCTAGGGTCGGAATTGAACCGGCGTACACGGCTTTGCAGGCCGCTGCATGACCACTCTGCCACCTAGCCCCGCCAGGAACCCGGAAAACCGCTGAAATCTAGCATATCAAGCGGGTAAATTCAGGTTTTTGCGCCGAACGTGCGTCGCGGGGACGTTTTCCCGTGACCTAAACAAGCAAAAACCCCGGCGTGGCGACCGAGGTTTGAAGCTGGAGCGGGAAACGAGGCTCGAACTCGCGACCTCAACCTTGGCAAGGTTGCGCTCTACCAACTGAGCTATTCCCGCTTGCGACCGCCTATTTTAGGGCCACCCCTAGGAGAGTCAAGGCTTTCCGGGTTAATTACATGTCCCGGGTGAGATCTGGCCAGGCGGCCAACAGGTACAGGAACATGGACCAGAGGGTCAGGCCGGCCGCCACCACCAGCAGGGCCACCCCCACATCGTAGGACGGGAACCAGCCCAGCGGATAGCGAAACAACATGAAGCCGATGGCCAGCATCTGCACCGTGGTCTTCACCTTGGCGATAAAGGACACGGTCACGTGCCGCTGGCTGCCCTGCTCCGCCATCCACTCCCGCAACGCGGAGATCGTGATCTCGCGGCCGATGATGATGATGACCGCCAGCGTCAGCCAGAGGCTGGGATCGTCGGACAGCAACAGCAGCAGCGTGGTCGCCACCATGAGCTTGTCCGCCACCGGGTCGAGAAACTGGCCGAAGGCGGAGCTCTCGTTGAAACGCCGTGCGAGATAGCCGTCCAGCCAGTCGGTGATGCCGGCGAGCGCGAAGATCAAGCAGGTCACGGGGGGCGACCAGGCATACGGCAGGAAGAACACCAGCGCGATCACCGGGATGAGTGCGATGCGCAGCAGCGTCAGCAGGTTGGGCCAGGTGAGCTTCACGTTTGCTCGCTATTCTTCTGCGTGAAAAAGTCCGTAGATGCGTTGCGCCAATTCGACGCTGATGCCGGGCACGTTTGCCAGGTCTTCGACGCCGGCACGGGTCACGCCCTGCAGGCCGCCGAAGTGCTTGAGCAGCGCTTGGCGTCGCTTGGGTCCCAGCCCCGGCACCTCCTCCAGCGGCGAGGTGTTGCGCGCCTTTGCCCGACGCTGCCGGTGGCCGGTGATGGCGAACCGGTGCGCCTCATCCCGGATCTGCTGGATCAGGTGCAGGGCCGGTGAATCCTGAGGCAGTATAAGAGGCGCGTCGCGCCCGGACAAGAAAACCTGCTCCAGCCCAGGCTTGCGCGTGGGGCCCTTGGCCACCGATGCCACCAGTACGCCTTCCACCTGCAGTTCTTCGAGCACCTTCTCCGCTTCGTGCAGCTGCCCCTTGCCGCCGTCGATGAGCAAGACGTCCGGCACCAGGCCTTCGCCTTTCTTGAGGCGCGTATACCGCCGGGTCAGGGCCTGGCGCATGGCGCCGTAGTCGTCGCCGCCCGCGACTCCCTCGATGTTGAAGCGTCGGTAATCTGACTTGCGTGCACCTTCGGTGTCGAACACCACACAGGAGGCCACGGTGCCTTCACCCATGGTGTGGCTGATGTCGAAGCATTCGAGCCGTCCCGGCATCTGTTCCAGTTCAAAGGCTTCCTGGAGTGCCTCGAAGCGCCGGCGCATGCCGGCGTCCATGGCGAGCCTCAAGGCCAGGGATTGTTCGGCGTTGATGCGCGCCATGTCCTGCAGGCGACGCCGCTCGCCGCGCACTTCGGCCCGCAGCGAGATCGGGTGCCCTGCCTGCGCACCGAGCCCGGCCACGATCATCTCCACGTCCTCCACCGGCTCCGCCAGGATGATGTCTGGCGGGGTCTCGCGTCCGAGGTAGTACTGCGGTAGGAATGCGCCCAGGAGTTCCGACGTCGTCTCTCCGCCGCTCACCCGCGGGTAGAACACCTGGTTGCCCAGTTGCCGGCCGGCGCGCATGAACATGACCGTGACGCAGGCGACGCCGGCACGGCTCGCGGCTGCTACCACGTCATAATCGCCTGTATATGCTTCGATGGATTGGTGTTGCGCGGTCCTGCGCAGGCTCGCGATCTGGTCCCGGTAGCGGCCCGCCAGTTCGTATTCCCGTTCGCCGGAGGCCTGCTCCATGCGCTTCACCATGGCCTCCATCACTTCACCGGTCTTGCCTTGCAGGAACAGGGCGGCGTTCTCCACGTCGCTGCCGTAGTCCTCCTCCGAAATGAGCCCTACACAGGGCGCGGAACAACGCTTGATCTGATATTGCAGGCAGGGACGGCTACGGTTCCTGAAGAAGGCATCGTTGCATTGCCGCAACTGGAACAGCTTTTGCAGGAGGTTCACGGTTTCGCGGGCGGAATGGGCGCTGGGATAGGGGCCAAAGTAGCGCCCCTGCTCCTTGCGCCGACCGCGGTAGAGGGTGAGGCGAGGGAAGGCCTGGCCGTCGTCCAAGCGTATATAAGGGTAGGTCTTGTCGTCCCTGAGCACGATGTTGTAGCGCGGGCGGTGTTGCTTGATGAGGTTGTTCTCGAGGAGCAGCGCCTCGGTCTCGGTATGGGTGACCGTCACATGGATGTCGGCAATCTGCTGGCGCATCGCGCGAGTCTTGGGGTTTGCCTCGTCCGTGCGGAAGTAACTCGCCAGGCGCTTCTTGAGATTGCGCGCCTTGCCCACGTAGAGGATCTCGCCCTTGGCGTCCAGCATGCGGTAGATACCCGGTGCGCCGGTCACGGATTCCAGGAAACGTACGCTGTCGAATGCGAACGTGTTCATCCCAGCAGCGTCCGGGCGCGAGCCACGACCTTTTCGAACATGGCGCCCGTGAGCCGCTTGGTCTGGGTGTTGTAGCGGCTGCAATGGTAGGAATCGAGCAGCGTAAGTTCCCCTCCAAGCGCGTATCCCGCCCCATGCCCGAAGGGGAAATCCCTGAGCCGGAGACCGAAGGCCCGGAGCACGGCCTCATGGGCGATGCGCCCGAGGGCGAGGAACACGGTCCCGGGCCGGGCCGCGTCGATTTCGGCCTTGAGATAGCGGTTGCACTGGCGAATTTCCGCCGGCAGCGGCTTATTGGCAGGCGGCAGGCATTTCACCGCATTGGTGATGCGGCAGTCTCGGAGCCGCAACGGATCGTCCGCGGCCAGGGATTCCGGGTGGCTGCCGAAGCCGTACTTGTGCAGCGTGCGGTAAAGCAGGATGCCGGCATGGTCACCAGTGAACGGCCGGCCGGTACGGTTGGCGCCGTGCATGCCAGGTGCGAGCCCCACCACGATGAAACGCGCCTTCGGGTCGCCGAAAGGGGCCACGGGCGCGGCATGATAGCCCGGATGCTCGGCGCGGACCCGGTCCAGGAAACCGGCGAGGCGCGGACAGAGCCGGCAACGGCTGTCGAACAGGCTTCCGTTCATGGACGGCATAGGCGGCCGATGGGACCGGGGGGTATGCGGCGCGACCTCAGGTCGCGCCAGTGCCGCCGGGCTTCTCCTCGATCACGCCGTAACGCAACGCCAGGCGCGTCAGCTCCACGTCGTTGCTGACGCCGAGCTTCTCGAACAGCCGTGAGCGGTAAGTGCTCACGGTCTTGGGGCTCAGGTGCAGCTTGTCGGATATGTCCTGCACCGAGTGCCCGCTGGTGGCCATGATCATCACCTGCATCTCGCGTGCCGAGAGCTGGTCGAAGGGTGATCCGGAGCTGCGGTCCACTGCTTGCATGGCCAGCTGGCGGGCGATGTCGGCGGCGATGTACCGCTCGCCGGCGTGCACCCGCCGGATGGCGGTGATGATCTCCTCTTCCGCGCTGTCCTTGGTGAGGTAGCCGGAAGCGCCGGCCTCCATGAGCCGCAGGGGGAAAGGCTCCGCGGTCTGGGCGGAGAGCACGATGACGCGGGCGTCCGGCAGGCCCATGGCGAGCTTGCGGGTGGCTTCGAGGCCGCCGATGCCCGGCATGGACACGTCCATGAGCACCACCTGGGGTTTCAAGGCGCGTGCCCGTTCCAGGGCCTCCTCGCCGGTGGAGGCTTCACCCAGGACGCGGATGTCCGGCGTCTTGTCCAGCATCAGCTTGATGCCGGTGCGTATCAGTTTGTGATCATCCACCAGCAGAACGCCGATCATCCGTCGTTACTCCATGTGCTCGATGATGGCATCGCCGAAACCCGAACAGCCCACGAGCTGCGCCCCGGGGATCAGGCTCTGCATCTTCTCTTCCACGTTCTTGCGTGCCGCGATGTCCCGTTTGGGCACGCGGATGGCTTCGCGCAACCTCGCCAAGTCGTAGGTCATGATCTTGGCGGCGATGGTGCGGCCCATGCCGTCGATGATGCGGTCCGCCGCCTCGGTCCAGCCCAAGTAGCGCAGCATCATCTCCGCAGACAATATCAGCGAGCCCGGGTTCACCCGGTCCTTGCCGGCGAAACCGGGCGCGGTGCCATGGGTGGCCTCGAACACGGCGTAGCCGTCGCCGATGTTGCCGCCGGGAGCGATGCCGATGCCGCCCACCTGGGCCGCCAAGGCGTCGGATATGTAGTCGCCATTAAGGTTCAGCGTGGCGATCACGTCATAGTCCTCCGGCCGCATGAGGATCTGCTGCAGGAAGTTGTCGGCGATCACGTCCTTGACCACGATATCGTTGCCGGTCTTGGGGTTCTTGAACTTGCACCAGGGCCCGCCGTCGATGTCCAAGGCGCCGAACTCCTCCTTCGCCACCAAGTAGCCCCACTTGCAGAACGCGCCCTCGGTGAACTTCATGATGTTGCCCTTGTGCACCAGGGTCACCGAGACACGGTCGTTGTCGATCGCGTAGCGGATGGCCTTGCGCACCAGGCGCTGGGAGCCTTCCTTGGACACTGGCTTGATGCCGATGCCCGAACTGGACGGGAAGCGGATACCGGTGACGCCCATCTCGTACTGCATGTAGTTGATGATCTTGTGGACTTCGGGGGTGCCGGCAGCCCACTCGATGCCCGCGTAGATGTCCTCGGTGTTCTCGCGGAACACCACCATGTCCGTGAGTTCCGAGTCCTTCATGGGCGTGGACACGCCCGGGAAGTAGCGGATCGGCCGCACGCAGGCGTACAGGTCCATGGTCTGGCGCATGGCCACGTTCAGGGAACGGATGCCGCCGCCGGTGGGGGTGCCGAGCGGTCCCTTGATGGAGACCACGTACTCGCGCAACGCCAGCAGCGTCTCGTCGGGCAGCAACATGTCCTTGCCGTAGAGCTTCAGTGCCTTCTCGCCGGCGTAGACCTCCATCCATTCGATGCGGCGCTTGGCGCCGTAGGACTTCTGCACCGCCGCGTCCACCACCTTCTTCATCACCGGAGTGATGTCCACCCCGATACCATCGCCCTCGATGTAGGGGATGATGGGCTGGTCGGGGACGCCGAGGCTCGAATCCGGGTTGACACGGATCTGCTCACCCCCCGTAGGAGGCTTGATCTTGTCGAATTTCATGGAGAAGAGCCCCGCAAACGCCACGGCGGCATTGCGGTCCGAAGTTTAACATGCGCGCCGGGCATGACGACGCAGTTGGACTGGGAGCAGCAGCTCCCGATCCAACCCGGCGACTCAACCTGCCGCTTTGAACTGCGCTTCTTCCGTCGAGCCGCTGAGTGCCGCCAGGGAGGAGCGGCCGTTGGCGATGGCCTGGGTCACTGCATCGAAATAGCCCGTGCCCACCTCGCGCTGGTGGCGGGTGGCGCTATAGCCCCGGGCCTCCGCCTCGAACTCTGCCTGCTGCAGCTCCACGTAGGCGGACATCTGCCGCTGCTTGTAGTCCGCCGCCAATTCGAACATGCCGTAGTTGAGCGAATGGAAACCTGCCAGGGTGATGAACTGGAACTTGTAGCCCATGGCCCCCAGTTCGCGCTGGAATTTAGCGATGGTGGCGTCGTCCAGGTTCTTCTTCCAATTGAATGACGGCGAGCAGTTGTAAGCCAGGAGCTTGCCGGGATGGGCCTTTTGCAGGGCCTCAGCGAAGCGCCTGGCCTGGGCGATGTCGGGTTTGGAGGTCTCGCACCACACAAGGTCGGCATGGGGCGCGTAGGCGATGCCACGGGCGATGGCCTGGTCGAGCCCCGCCTTCACCTCGAAATAGCCCTCGGTGGTGCGGACGCCGGTGACGAAGGGCCTGTCGGCGGGGTCGATGTCGGAGGTCAGCAGCCCAGCGGAATCCGCGTCGGTACGGGCTACGATCAGGGTCGGCACATCCATGATGTCCGCCGCGAGGCGTGCCGCCACCAGCTTGCTCACCGCCTCCTGGGTGGGTACCAGCACCTTGCCGCCCATGTGCCCGCATTTTTTGGCGGAGGCCAGCTGGTCCTCGAAGTGCACGCCCGCGGCACCCGCCTCGATCATGCCCTTCATCAGTTCGAAGGCATTGAGCACGCCGCCGAAACCGGCTTCCGCATCCGCCACGATGGGGGCGTAGACGTCTTCGTGCCCCACGCCTTCGGAAGTGAGGATCTGGTCCAGTCGTTGGAAGGCGTTGTTGATGCGCCGCACCAGAGCCGGCACCGCATCGGCTGGATACAGGGACTGGTCTGGGTACATCTGTCCGGCGGTGTTGGAATCCGCCGCCACCTGCCAGCCCGAGCAATAGATGGCCTTCAAGCCGGCCTTCACCTGCTGCATCGCCTGGTTGCCGGTGAGCGCGCCCAGTGCATTGATGAAGGCCTCAGTGTGCAGGAGCCGCCACAGCCGTTCGGCGCCGCGGCGCGCGAGGGTGTGCTCGATGGCGACGCTGCCGCGCAGCCTCACGACGTCCGCGCCGCTGTAGCTGCGCTCCACCCCTTGCCAGCGGGGATTGTTCCGCCAGTCGCGTTCCAGTTGTTCCGCCGTCTTGTGCGTGCTGCTCGCCATGATATTGCCTCCCGGGTCAGTCCAGTTCCGCGTATGCCGCCGTGGTCAGGAACGGCTCGAGCTGTTCCGCATGGATCAGATGTTTGAGTATCTCCACCGCGCGTTTGACTTGGGGACGCTGCGCGGGCGCGGCTTCGGCAGTAAGGCGCGTCGCCTGCCTGTTCAGGACGCTATCCATGAACGCTGCGTCGATGCTGCGGCCGTCGTCCAGGTGCGTATCGCCACGGTGCAGCCATTGCCAGAGCTGCGTGCGGGCGATCTCGGCGGTGGCCGCGTCCTCCATCAAATTGTGGATCGGTACGCAGCCGTTGCCTGCGAGCCAGGCGGCAAGATACAAGACGGAGACCTCCACGTTGTTATCGAGGCCTTTCCCGGTGATGCCGCCCTCCGGTACCGCCAGGAGTTCCGCGGCGCCGGTCTGCACGTCCTCGCGCTGCCGTCCGAGTTGGTTCGGGCCCTTTAGGTGTTTGTCGAATATCTCCAGGGCGATGGGTACCAGGGCCGGGTGCGCGACCCAGGTGCCGTCATGGCCGTCCCCCGCCTCCCGCTCCTTGTCGGCACGCACTTTGGCGAGCGCCGCGTCGTTGGCGGCCGGATCGTTCTTGATGGGGATCTGCGCCGCCATGCCGCCCATGGCGAAGGCGCCGCGGCGATGGCAGGTCTTGATGAGCAGCTGCGAATAGGCGCGCATGCAGGGCGCCGTCATGGTCACCTGGCCGCGTTCCGGGAACACGTGCGCACGACGCGCCTGCAGCTTCTTGATGAAGCTGAAGATGTAGTCCCAACGGCCGCAGTTGAGCCCCACGATGTGCGCGCGCAGCACGTGCAGGATCTCATCCATCTCGAAGGCTGCCGGCAGGGTCTCGATGAGCACGGTGACCTTGACCGTGCCGGGCTTGAGGTCGAGCGCCTCCTCGGCGCGGGTGATCACGTCTTCCCATAGCGCCGCCTCCTCCATGGCCTCCATCTTCGGCAGGTAGTAATAGGGCCCCGTGCCCCGCGCCTTGAGCGCCGCGGCGTTGTGGAACAGATACAGGCCGAAATCGAACAGCGCCGCGGGGATGGGGCTGCCGTCCAGGAGCGCGTGCTTCTCCACCAGATGCCAGCCGCGGGGCCGCACCACCAGCACCGCCGGCTTCTCGTTCACCCGGTAGTGCTTGCCCTCGGGCGAGGTGTACTCGATGGTGCCGGCCACCGCGTCCCTCAGGTTCACCTGGCCTTCCACCACGTTACGCCAGGTGGGCGCCAGGGAATCCTCGAAATCAGCCATGAACACCTTGGCGCCGGAGTTGAGCGCGTTTATGACCATCTTGCGTTCCGCAGGGCCGGTGATCTCCACACGCCGGTCCAGGAGATCCGCGGGGACTTCGCCCACCGTCCAATCCGCATCGCGGATGGAATGGGTGTCGGAGCGGAAATCCGGCAACTCGCCCGCATCGAAGCGCACTTGGCGCGCCTCCCTGGCCGCCAGCAACTGCCGCACCCTCGGGGTGAAGCGGCGCGCGAGATCGGCCACGAAACCCAAGGCCTCCAGGGTCAGGATTTCCTGCTCCCGGGCTACCTCGGCCCCCCGGATCTCGAGGACCGGGCTTGCAGCTTCAGGGGTCTTCTGGGCGGCTGATTTCAAGGATTTGCCTTCCGGATGCAGGTTTTTCATGAAACTAGACCCTCTGTCGCCTATAAAGAAGACAAATGATTCAATTTAATTCATTTAAAATTACAATACTTCTATGAGCCGCGCCAAACGACAGTATCAGGCCAACCGACTCGCGCAGTTACGGGCCTTCTGCCATGCCATACAGCAGGGCAGCATTTCCAAGGCTGCCGAGCGCCTCGACCTGGCACAACCCACCGTATCCCTGCAGATCCAGGCTCTGGAACAGGATCTCGGCGAGATGCTGTTGGAACGGCGCGGCCCCAAGATTGCACCCACGCCGGCGGGTACGGCGCTGTACGACTTGGCCCTGCCGCTGGTACAGGGCATGGATACCCTGCCCCAGGCCCTGGCGGACAAGTTCGGGCGCCTCGACACCGGCGAGATCAACATCGCCTGCGGCGAATCCACGCTGCTGCATCTCCTGCCCCCCTACGTGCGCGAGTTCGCCCAGGCTTACCCCGGCATCCACCTGCGCCTCCACAACGTCACCGGCCGCAACGGCATGGCCATGCTCCGGGCCGATGAAGTGGATTTCGCCGTAGGCTCGCTGCTGGAGGTGCCGGACGACATGCTCTACAAACCGCTGTTCAACTACGAGCCCATGCTCATCACCGCCCTGGATCATCCGCTGGTGCAATTGCCCCGGGTGACGCTAGCGGACATCGCGCCCTACGGCCTCATCCTGCCGCCGCAGTTCCTCTCCACCCTGCGCCGGGTGAGCGAGGTATTCCGCCAGCATGGTCTGGAATACAAGGTGCGCCTGGAGGTGGGCGGATGGGAGGTGATCAAACGCTATGTGGAGGAAGGCTTGGGCATCTCCATCGTCACCAGCATCTGCCTGCGGCAGAGCTACCGTCTGCGCGCCATCCCCATGAAGCAGTATTTCCCGGAACGCAGCTACGGTGTCGTGCAACGGCGCGGCAAATTCATGACGCCCCAGGCCAAGCGCTTCATCGAGACTCTGGAAAGCCCACCGGTGTTGTGATGCTGGTCCTGTTCAATAAACCCTACGGCGTGCTTTGCCAGTTCACCGGCGAAGATCGGGCGACGCTTGCCGATTACATCAAAGTGAAAAGCGTGTACCCCGCAGGCCGTCTGGACACGGATAGCGAGGGATTACTGATGCTCACGGACGACGGGCGCCTGCAGAACCGCATCAGCCATCCTCATCACAAGCTGCCCAAGACCTACTTCGCCCAGGTGGAGGGTGTGCCGACGGTGGAATCGTTGCAGCGGCTCGCCCGGGGCGTGGAACTGAACGACGGCATCACACTGCCCGCCCGGGCCCAGGTCGTGCCGGCACCAGACTGGCTCTGGCCCCGGGACCCGCCCATCCGCTTCCGCAAGCGGGTTGCAGATTCGTGGATTGAGCTGACGCTTACGGAGGGGCGCAACCGGCAGGTGCGGCGCATGACCGCGGCCGTGGGCCACCCTACTCTGCGCCTGGTGCGCTGGGCCGTGGGTGAATGGACGGTTGGAGATATGAAGCCTGGGGAATACCGGTGTCTTTAGCTGGAATCTAGATAAGAAATCTCAAAAGCGTCGCGAGCGAAGGCAGGGCTAGGCGCGCGAGGTGAGCAAGCGGAGCGTACTCTTAATGTACGTGAGGGTTCGCCGCATGCGGCGAACGGGCGAACAATCGTTCGCCCCGGACCGCCAGCATAGCTGGCGGACG
>DATGHI010000214.1:0-3209 GCA_035308065.1 Gammaproteobacteria bacterium
GGGACTACCTGAAGCACGAGGAGATCATGGCGGGCGGAGAACTGCGGTTCGTGATGCAGGCCAAGCCCAACAAGACCTGGGCGGTGGCGCACCGAAGCCGGCCCTACTCCCTGACGCCGTACTGAAGGCCAGCGCGGATCCCGGACGCGGGCGGCGCTCCGCCCGGAATCAATCCCGGCCGCGTGAACTCTTCTCGAAACCCTGGCGCGCGGACTTGTGGGTCTCGAGGAGCGTCGCCAGCTGGGACTCGAGAGCCGCGTAGTGCTGCTTCGCCTTCTCCAGCTGCCGCTGCTGATCTTCCTCGAATCTCTCGGCCTTCGCGTCGTGCTCGGCGATCTCGGCCCTAAGTGCCGCGAGCTGCTTCTCCTGTTCGGCGCTCCTGGCCCCGGCTTCATCGAGGCGCTTCTGCAGCTCCCCGCGTGCCTGCTCCAGCGCCTTCAGCTGGGTCTGCAGCTCTTGCTGCTTCGCGCCAGCGGCGGTCAACTGCTTCTCCACGTCCTGCCGCGTCTTTTCCGCGGCGGCGAGACGCTTCTCCAGCTGCGCGGCGTGATTCTCGGCACGGCCGCGGGCCAGCGTGGCCTGCTGCACTTTCGCGTTCGCCTCCGCCACCCGTTCGTTCACCGTGGCGCGTTCCGCCTCCAGCTGTTGGCGGGCCTGGACCGCCGCGATCTCCCACACGCGGGAACTGAACTGCACCGCCGCGTCGCGGAGCGCCGCGGGCGTCTCGGCGCGCGCCTCGTCCGGCGCCAGGCGGAAGGCGCGCTGCGCCCACCAGTTGCGGAAGCCGGTCATGGAACGGGCGAGCGAAAACGGCGGCGGACCGCCCGGCGTCGGTTTCGACGGCTGCGGATCGTGCGGAACAACCATGCGTGGACTCCCCTGTTGAGCCTTAAGCCTGGACACCCTGATTTGACAATAACCATACGCCCCATATGTCATCTCCGCAACCCGGCATTAACCGGCTGATTTTTCCCAAAAAGCCTGGGGTACTCGCGAAGCTAGGGTTCCGCAACCCCAGGCGCCATACCGGCGAAAGCCGGTATCCAGTCAAAATCGCGCCAGGGTGGCGGACAATGAGCCCATGCAACCCGAACGCCAGATCTCCCTCTTCTGCGTCGTGATGGGCGGGGCCCTCGTCTATCCCGAGGTGCGGATGATGTTCACGCATCCCGAGACCTTGCCCGGCGGCCAGCTCATGACCGGTGGCGGCTTCGGGGCCCTGGCCGTGTTCTTCGGCACCCTGCTCACGGTCGATGCCAGCCCCGCCTGGTTCAAGGCCGTGGGACTGGGGTTCTGGGGGCTCCTGTCCGTGGCCTTCGCCGCCGCCATGCAATACGGCGCGATCCGAAGTCCGGGGCCCGTGCGGCTCGGCTTCTTCGAGTTCTTCTCGGTACTCTGCCTCGCCGCTTTCTTCGGCACGCTCTACGGCGTGTGGCGGGCGGAGCATAAGGCGCGGAAAGCTTAGCGCTTCAAGACCCTCCGGCTGTTTCGGATTCTGGGTCCGCTAGGGTCTACGCCCCAGGCTCAAATTTGCCGCCAATTTGTTCACATGCGTCCTTGGAAATTATTACGAATCCCTTACCTTTACATGAGTTCTGGCCTTTGCAGCTGTGGCCCGCGGACTGGCAACTGCTCTTGCCCTTGCAGGTGTTGACGCCGAAGCACTTTCCGGGGGTGCTGCCGGGCTGATCCGCGGCGAGGGGTGCCGTGGCGAACAGCGTCGCCGCCAGCGCGGCGAGGGCGATTCCGTTCAACTTGCGGGTATCCATGGTTTGCCTCCGGTTCATTTAAGAGAGCGCAGAGCCTTGAGGTCCTGCCCCCGCACTTCTTCGATGGCGCTCGTGATCTCATCCACGCTCGCCTGCTTCGTGGCCATGCTGTCCCAATCCGCGGTCCAGGCGTCGTTGAGCTTGTCCGCCGCGGCGGCGGTATCCGGGCTCACCAGTTTCGAGAGATCCCGGATCAGCAGCACGTGGGGCCAGCCCGTGATCGGGTTGCCGCGGTCCGCGTCCTTCAGGTAATGGGCGTAATCCACGATGAGGCGCAGCTGCTCCACCTCCGACAGGACCTGGAGGCTCGCGGCGCGGATGTTGCGGTTCGCTTCGGAGTGCTCTTCGCGCATGTAGGCGTAGGTGAAGGCCGATAGCGCCGTCACCAGGCTGATGAGAGCCACGATGTTGTTGTGGACTTGACTCCCAAAGCTATAGCGGATGGCCACTTCAAGGCGCCGCGTCAGGGGCTGGTGATCAGCTGCAGCATCGCCTTCACGTCGGACGCATGCTTGCCGTGGGGCTCTAGCTTGAGATAAGTCTTGAGCGCCTCCAAGGTGCCGGCCGGGACGTTGAAATTGCCCTTGGCATCCGTCTCGCCCTCGCCCACCAGGATCGAACCCTTGATGAAGTACGCGTCCGCCCGGGTGGGGTCGGCGGCGATGGCCTTGTTGCAGTCGTCCAGGGCGTCCTTGTCCTTGCCGGCGTTATAGGCGGTGGCGCAGAGGTTGAAGTAATCCGTGCCCTGGTTGCCCCCCAGGGCCGCCGCCTTCGAGAAGGCGCCCGTCGCCTCGGGCTCGTCGTGCATCTTCAGATAGGCATTGCCCTGGTTCGTGTACATGGTGCCGATGGCCTGCTTCGCGCCGGCCGGGTCGGTCTTGTCCTGCGACGCGCCCTGGATGCCGGTGGCGTAGGACTTCACCGCATCCGCATACTTTCCCTGGTTGAACTGGACGTCCCCCAGGGACTGGAAGTAGTCCCAACGGGAAGGGTTCATGGTGGTGAGTTCCTTGAGCCCCGCTTCCGCCCCCGCCCAATTGCCCGCGGACTGGTCTTTGGACACCTGCGCGATCAGCGTGTTCTCGGCTTCCGCCTCGGCATTGTGGGCCTTGGCCACCGCAGCCTGCGTGACCGTCATGGGCGGCGGAGTGGTGGCGGCTGAGGGGCTGGAGTCCGCCAGGGCCGTCACGCTCCAGAAGAGGCTCGACCCCAACAGGCTGATATAGAGCTTGTTCATGACTGGACCTCCCCGGATGCCGGTCGCAAGAGCATAAGCCCTGGCAATCCAGACCTCCACTGCTTAGCCTGACCTACAGGCGCCCCTCGTCAATGCTGCGCTTTGCCATGGATGTAAACCAGCATTTGCCGGGCTTCATCGGCGTGTTTGCCGGTGGGGGCGAGCTGCAGGTATCTCTGCAGCGCGTCCGCCGTACCCGGCGG
>DATGHI010000215.1:0-10864 GCA_035308065.1 Gammaproteobacteria bacterium
AGCGGGTAGTCCTGGCGCTCCAGCGCTGCCCGCCAGGTGGCGTCCAGATGCACGTGCCGACCTTGTACGGGCAGCTCCTCGAAGATGAAGCGTCTCAGGGTATCGTGTTCGCTCATGTCAGCAAGATGGTAAGTCATAGAAGCCGGATATGGGAGCGCGCGCAGGGAATTTCAATCCCGCAGCCCAGCTTGCCCATCGCTGGCCCTCAGCTTCTGAGCTTTTTTTGAAGTAGCTCGTTCACCTGCTGCGGGTTGGCCTTGCCCTTGGTGGCCTTCATCACCTGACCCACGAAGAACGCGAACAGCTTGTCCTTGCCCGAGCGATAGTCCGCGAGCTGCCCCGGATTCGCGGCCATGACCTCGTCGATGGCCTTTTCCAGAGCCGAACTGTCGGTGATCTGCTTCAGGCCCTTCTTCTCGATGATGGCGTCTGCCCCGCCCTCGCCGGCCCACATGGCCTCGAACACCTCCTTGGCGATCTTTCCGGAGATGGTGTTGTCCTGGATGCGCTGCAGCATGCCGGCCAGCATGACGGCGCTCACCGGGCTCGCCGTGATCTCCCGGTTATCCTTGTTGAGCGCGGCTGAAAGATCGCCCATGACCCAGTTGGCGGCAAGTTTGCTTTCACCTCCCGCCTTCACCACCGCCTCGTAATAATCGGCGAACTCACGGCTCGAGGTGAGCGCCCCTGCGTCATAGGCCGTAAGGCCGTAGGCGGAGGCGAAGCGCTGTCTCTTGGCGTCCGGCAACTCCGGCAGCGTGCCCCTTACTTCCTCGATGAAGGCCGGAGGGATGTCCAGGGGCAAGAGGTCCGGATCGGGGAAATAGCGGTAATCGTTGGCCTCCTCCTTGCTGCGCATGGAGCGGGTCTCGTCCTTGTCGGAATCGTAGAGGCGCGTCTCCTGCACCACCTTGCCGCCGCCCTCGATCACCTCGATCTGGCGCTGCACCTCGAAGTTGATGGCCTTCTCCACGAAACGGAAGGAATTGATGTTCTTGAGCTCGGCGCGGGTGCCGAACTTGGCCTCGCCCTTCCTGCGTATGGAGACGTTGGCGTCGCAGCGGAAGGAGCCCTCCTGCATGTTGCCGTCGCAGATCCCGAGGTAAGTCACCAGGCTGTGCAGTCTCTTGAGATAGGAGACCGCTTCCCGGGCAGAGCGCATATCCGGTTCCGAGACGATCTCCAGCAGCGGCACGCCGGCACGGTTGAGGTCGATGCCGGAGCCGTCGCCGAAGCCCTCGTGCAGTGACTTGCCCGCATCCTCCTCCAGGTGTGCGCGGGTGATGCCCACGCGTTTCACGCTGCCGTCCTCATGTTCGATGTCGAGGTGGCCCTTCGACACCACCGGCAGTTCGTACTGGCTGATCTGGTAGCCCTTGGGAAGATCGGGATAGAAGTAGTTCTTGCGTGCGAACACCGAGTGGGGTGCGACGCTGGCGCCCACGGCGAGACCGAACTTCACGGCCATGCGCACGGCTTCACGGTTGAGCACCGGCAGCACACCGGGATATCCCAGGTCGATGAGGCAAGCTTGGGTGTTGGGCAGTGCGCCGTATGTGGCGGACGCGCCCGAGAAGAGCTTGCTCTTGGTCAGGAGCTGGGTGTGGACTTCAAGTCCGATGACGGTTTCCCATTCCATGTGCTTGGCTCTTTACTCGTAATTTTTGGGCACGCGGGTGTGCCAGTCGGTCTCTCGCTGGTATTGGTGTCCCATGGCGAGCAGGCGCGCCTCGTCGAAGTAGTTGCCGATGATCTGCAGACCCACCGGCAGTCCGTCCACGAAACCCGCCGGGATGGAGAGCCCCGGCAGGCCCGCGAGGTTGACGCCGTTGGCATAGATGTCGTTCAGGTACATGGTCACCGGGTCGTCCGTCTTCTCACCCAGGCCGAAGGCCGGCGTCGGCGTGGTGGGGCCCATGATCACGTCCACGTCCTTGAAGGCCTCGAGGAAATCGCGGCGGATCAGGCTGCGGGTCTTCTGGGCCTTGAGGTAATAGGCGTCGTAATAGCCCGAAGACAGCACGTAGGTCCCAGTCATGATGCGGCGCTTCACCTCAGCGCCGAAGCCCTCGCCGCGGCTGCGCATGTACAGGTCCAGGAGATCCACTGGGTCCTTGCAACGGT
Organism: Gammaproteobacteria bacterium; assembly: GCA_035308065.1. Lineage (GTDB taxonomy): Bacteria > Pseudomonadota > Gammaproteobacteria > Natronospirales > REEB76 > DASUBN01. The sequence goes on from DATGHI010000215.1 coordinate 2,125, forward strand.
AGCCGTAGCGTACGCCGTCGAAGCGCGCCAGGTTCGAGGAGCACTCGGCCGGCGCCACCACGTAATAGGTGGGCACCGACAGCCCGAAGTTGGGCAGGCTCACGTCCCGCACCTGGGCACCCAGCTTCTTATATAGGGAGATGGCCGCCTGCACCGCTTCGGCCACCTTGGGGTCCAGGCCCTGGTCGAAGAATTCCTTGGGGATGCCGATGCGCAGGCCCTTCACCGGCTGGTCTAGGGCCGCCACGTAGTCCGGCACCGGCCGGTCCACGCTGGTGGAGTCCCTGGGGTCGAAACCGGCGATGACCTGCATGAGCATGGCCGTGTCTTCGGCGGTGTAGGTGATGACGCCCGCCTGATCCAGGCTCGAGGCGAAGGCGACGATGCCGTAACGTGAGACCCGGCCGTAGGTAGGCTTCAAGCCCGTGAGCCCCACCAACGCCGCCGGCTGACGGATGGAACCGCCGGTGTCGGTGCCCGTGGCCGCCGGCGCGAGGCGCGCCGCCACCGCCGCTGCCGAACCGCCGGAGGAACCGCCGGGCACGCGCGTCTCGTCCCACGGGTTTTTCACCGGACCGTACCAACTCGTCTCGTTGGATGAGCCCATGGCGAACTCATCCATGTTCGCTTTGCCGAGGAGTACCGTACCCGCCTGCTTCAGGCGCTCTACCACGGTGGCATCGTAGGGCGCCACGAAGTTGTCCAGCATCTTCGAGCCGCAACTGGTCTTTACGCCGGCAGTGCAGAAGATGTCCTTGTGGACGATGGGCAGGCCTGTGAGGGGTCCGCCCTGCCCTGTCGCCAGTCGCTTGTCAGCGGCACGCGCCTCAACCAGAGCCTGTTCCTTCAACACGGTGATGAAGGCGTTGAGCCGGGGATTGAAGCGCTCGATGCGCGTGAGGAACTCGCGTGCCAATTCCTCGCTGGAGATCTTGCGGGCCTTGAGCTCGCGGGCCAATCCGGCCAGTGTCTTCTTGTGCATCATCTTTCCCATTCCCTAGAAGCGCCCCCAAAATGAGACGCCGTTCTCATTCCACGACTTTGGGGACCAAGTAGAGGCCCGCCTCCACCTGGGGGGCGTTCTCCTGGTAGCGCTGCCGCTCCACCTTCTCGTTGGCTTCGTCCTCCCGCAGGCGCTGGGTCATGTCCAGGGGGTGGGCCATGGGCGGCACCGACGCGGTATCCGCCTTGTCCAACTGGGCCACGAATTCCAGGATGCTGGACAGGTTCTTGGCATAGGCCGGGATGTCCTGCTCGGCGATGGCGAGCCGTGCGAGACGGGCGATGGCCTTCACGTCATCCGGGGTAAGGGACATGGATGCTCCGGGGAAAAAGTCACGGAAATCCAGTGGATTATCGCACAAACCTGCTTGCCGCCAGAGCCCCCCGTTGCTAAAGTAACCCGCCTGTCACGCTCCTCGTTAGAGAGACCATGTTCAAAAGCCTGCGCGGATTCTTCTCCACCGACCTGTCCATCGACCTCGGTACGGCCAACACGCTCATCTACATGCGTGGCAAGGGCATCATACTTTCTGAGCCATCGGTGGTCGCCATCCGCGAGGAACCGGGCCGCGGCAACAAGATCATCGAGGCCTATGGCGCCGACGCCAAGCGCATGCTTGGCCGCACCCCGGGCAACATCGTCGCGATCCGTCCCATGAAGGATGGTGTGATCGCCGACTTCACCATCACTGAACAGATGCTGAAGCACTTCATCAAGAAGGCGCATGGCAACCGCTACTTCCGCCCCACGCCCCGCGTGCTGGTGTGCGTGCCCTACGGTGCCACCCAAGTGGAGCGCCGCGCCATCCGCGAATCGGCGGCAGGCGCAGGTGCCCGCAAGGTTTACCTCATCGAGGAACCCATGGCCGCAGCCATCGGCGCCGGGCTGCCGGTGCACGAGGCCAAGGGATCCATGGTGTTGGACATCGGCGGTGGCACCTCCGAGGTGGCCGTCATCTCTCTGAACGGCATCGTCTACGCCGCCTCGGCGCGCATCGGCGGTGACCGTTTTGACGAGGCCATCATCAACTACATCCGTCGCAACTACGGCATCCTCATCGGCGAGGCGACGGCGGAGCGGGTCAAAGAACAGATCGGCTGCGCCTACCCGGGCAAGGAACTGCTGGAGATGGACGTGAAGGGCCGCAACCTCTCCGAGGGAGTGCCGCGCAGCTTCACCCTGAACAGCAACGAGGTGCTGGAGGCCCTGCAGGAACCGCTGGCTGGCATCGTCGGGGCTGTCAAGCACGCGCTGGAGCAGACACCCCCGGAACTCGGCTCCGACGTCGCCACCAACGGCATCGTCCTGACGGGAGGCGGTGCACTACTACGCGACATCGACCGACTGCTGCGCGAGGAGACCGGACTACCGGTACTCATCGCCGACGACCCGTTGACCTGCGTGGCCCGCGGCGGCGGCAAGGTGCTGGAACTCATAGACGAATACGGCGCCGAGACCTTCGCCGTCGAATAGCTGAATCCGGTCACGGCGCTCTGTCGGCGCTAAAAACCCGCCGAAAAGCCCGGCTACCCGTTGCGGACGAGGCCCCCGGGCCGCAAAATTGTCGCATCCCTGGGGCGGCGGTCTTGAGGTTCAGGTGCATATCCCATCCATGTCTAAGCCACACCGCGCGTCCGCCTTGCGACGGACCGACTGAGTGGCCGTCTTCCGCCGCCAACGCTCGCCACAACTCTTCTCCAGCCGCCCCGCCGGCGCGTTGCGTACCCTGTTGCTCATCGTCGCCTCCGTCGTGCTCATGGTCTACGATCGCCAGAGCGGCCGCCTGCAGCAGATGCACGCCGCGCTCTCCACCATCGTCTGGCCGGTGCAGGCGGTGGTGAACGCCCCGCACGCGATGCTGCTCTGGGCCACAGACAAGCTCGCGACCCACATGGCACTCGTCAACGAGAACGACGCGCTGAAGAGCGATCTCAAGTTCTCCACCGCCCAATTACAGCAATATGCGGCACTCGAACAGGAGAACATGCGGCTGCGGGCGTTGTTGCAGGTGACACCCCGCGTGCCGGGCCGCATCAGCGTCGCGCAGCTTCTGGCGGCGGACTTGGACCCGTTCCGCCACCTAGTGGTCATCGACAAGGGCTCCCAGGATGGCGTATATGCTGGTCAAACCGTGCTGGACGAGAACGGCATCGTCGGCCAGGTGACGCGCGCCGACCCGCTCACTTCCGAAGTCACGCTCATCAGCGACCCAAGCCAAGCGATCCAGGTGGAAGTGAACCGCACCGGACTGCGCACCCTCGCCGTGGGCGGCGCTGACCTGGATCAGCTCTCCCTGCCCTATCTCACCAACGCCGCCGACATAAAGGAAGGTGACCTGCTGGTGAGTTCGGGCCTCGGCGGGCATTACCCGCCGGGTTATCCGGTGGCCGTGGTGACACATTTCGAGCGTGATCCCGCCGAACCCTTTGCCCACGCGACGGCGCACACCGCCGCTGACTTGAGCCATGGACACTCGGTGCTGCTCTACTGGCCGGCCGTGCCGACGACGGAAATCAGCGTCTCGAAGATGCCCGCGGCAAGCCCGACGGCGTCTAAGGCCCGCCGCAGGAAGAAGCCATGAGGGACCTGTCACCGCCGCATGGAGTCGGGGTCATCGCCGGGAGCTACCTGGCCGCGCTCATCCTCACCATCTGGCCGCTGCCTCATTGGGCGGAGATGCTCCGGCCCACCTGGGTAGCGCTGGTCACCATATATTGGTGTCTGTGGTTGCCGCAGCGTATTGGCGTCATCACCGGCTTCGTGGCCGGACTGCTGCTGGATGCCCTCACCGGCACCCTCCTCGGGGAGCACGCCTTGGCCCTGGTGCTGGTGGCCTGGACGGCCCTGTGGATGCACCTGCAGGTTCGCGTCTTCCCTTGGTGGCAGCAGTGCTTCGTGGTGCTGTGCATCATGCTCATATACAGCTTCGTGCTCTTCTGGGTAGACGGCATGCTGGGCTATACGCTCGGGCCGGCGCTACGCTGGACCCCGGTGATCGTGACCGCCCTCGTCTGGCCCTGGGTGACGCTGGTACTGGCGCGCATGCAGCAGCGCTACCGAGTAAGTTGACCTACTGATATATGGCACGTATCCGCATACGCAATGAGTGGCTGGAACAGCATCTGTTCCGGACGCGTGCCCTGGCGGTGGCGGTCATCGCCCTGGTGCTCCTCTGCATCGTAGCCGGCCGTCTCATTTACCTCCAGATCGTGAGCTACAGCCATTTCGTGAGCCTCTCTGAGGGCAATCGCCTGCGCGCCGAGCCGGTGACGCCGCCGCGCGGCCTCATCTTCGACCGCAATGGCGTGCCGCTGGCGGAGAACCGACCGAGTTATGAACTGGACGTCGTTCCGGAGCAGGTGCCGGACTTGAGCACCATGCTCGCCACCCTCGGCAAGGTCGTGAGCCTCAGACCCGCCGATCTGAAGCGCTTCAACGACCTGCTCAAGAACAAGCGGCCATTCCAGCCCCTGCCTCTGCGCACCGAACTCTCGGACGACGAGATCGCGAGCTTTGCTGCACAGCGGCAAAACTTCCCCGGCGTGGACATCACCGCAACGCTGTCGCGCTACTACCCCGAGGGCCCGCTCACTGCACACGTGGTGGGCTATACCGGGCTTGTGAGCGCCGACGAGTTGGAGCAGCTTGATCCGGAGCAGTACAGCAGCACCTCGGAGACCGGCAAGATCGGCATCGAGGGCTATTACGAGAAACTGTTGCACGGTTCCGTCGGCATACGCCAAGTGGAGACCAATGCCGAGGGCCGCGTGGTGGTGAACAATGTGTCCTACACGCCGCCAGTTCCGGGCAGCGATCTATATCTCTCCATCGACGTGAAACTCCAGGAAGTCGCCGAGCATGCCCTGGGGGGCGCCAACGGTGCGGTGGTGGCCATTGATCCCACCACCGGCGAGATCCTCGCCCTGGTGAGCCGCCCGAGCTATGACCCCAACCTGTTCGTGGGCGGCATAGACCCGGACCAGTATGCGGAATTGCAGACAGATCCCAGCCAGCCGCTGTTCAATCGCGCGCTGCGCGGCCAATATCCGCCGGGCTCCACGGTGAAACCGTTCCTGGCCATGGCGGCGCTCAACTACAACGTCGTGAACCCGTTCGCCGACCTAATGTGCCCGGGCTACCTGTATCTGCCCAGCAATCCGAACCCCTACCGGGACTGGCGCGCCGGCGGCCACGGCGAGACCAACATGGTGAAGGCCATCGCCGAGTCCTGCGACGTGTACTTCTACACCGTAGCCATGAAGCTCGGCATCGACCGGGTGCACGACTTCCTCACCGAGTTTGGGCTGGGACAGCCCCCGGGAGTGGATCTGGTGGGTGCGTTGACGGGAGTGATCCCCTCGCCGGAGTGGAAGCGCCGCACCCTGCACAAACCCTGGTACCTGGGCGAGACCGTGATCACCGGCATCGGACAGGGCTATTTGCTGGTGACGCCGCTGCAGCTCGCCGCCGCCACCGCGACCCTCGCGATGCACGGCGAGCGCTTCCAGCCGCACATGCTCCACGCCGTGGGCGACCCGCTCTCGGGCGTGGTCAGCGACACCACGCCCCAGGCGCTTCCGGCAGTAATGGTGAACACGCCCGGTGCCTGGGACCTGATCGTGCGCGCCATGTCCGAGGTGACGCGTCCCGGTGGCACCGCTTCCATGAGTGGTATCGGCGCCAAGTACGCCATCGCCGGCAAGACTGGCACCGCCCAAGTGCACGCCAAGAAGCTGGGCGTCATGGGCGAGGAGGACGAGTCGGACGTGCCGGAGGCCTTGCGCGACCACGCCTGGTTCATATCCTTCGCTCCCGCACAGCAACCGCGCATCGCCGTCGCGGTGCTGGTGGAACACGGCGGCGGCGGCGGCGCCGTGGCGGCGCCGGTGGCACGCCAAGTCATGGACGCGTATCTTCTGAACCAGAGCGGCAGCACAACCAAGCCATGAGCCCAGACCTGCAATCCAGTTCCGGTTACCGGCCCGTCGGCGAACTCAGCTTCGGCGAACGTGTCCTCTATCGCCTCAACCTGGATGGTCCGCTGCTCGTCGCGATCCTCACCCTGTGCAGCGTGGGCCTCGCCATCCTCTACGGCGCCGGCGGCCAGGACATCGAGGTCGTCTACCGCCAGGCGTTACGCCTGGCGCTGTCCTTCGGCGTGCTGTTGCTGGTGGCCCAGCTGTCGCCACAGTTCATGCGCCTGTGGACACCGTGGCTGTTCGGCTTGGGCCTCCTGCTCCTGCTTGTGACCCTCGAGGCCGGGCACATCGGCCGCGGCGCACAGCGCTGGCTGAGCCTTGGCTTGGTGCGCTTCCAGCCCTCCGAGATGATGAAGATCGCGGTGCCGCTCATGATCGCCTGGTACCTGCACGACAAACCTCTGCCTCCCGACTGGCGGCAACTGCCGCTGCTCCTGCTCATCGTCATCGTGCCGGTGTTGTTAGTGGCCATCCAGCCAGACCTAGGCACCGCCCTGCTCATCATGAGTGCGGGCGCCTTCGGCATCTTCCTTTCAGGGCTGCGCTGGCGGGTAATCCTGCTTATCTTCGTGCTGCTTGCCGTGGCGACACCCATCTTCTGGCATTTCATGCATGTGTACCAGCGCGACCGGGTTCTGACCTTCCTCAACCCGCAGCGCGACCCCCTGGGCACGGGCTATCACATCATCCAGTCCGAGATCGCCATCGGTTCGGGCGGCGTGTTCGGCAAGGGCTGGCTGCATGGCACCCAGTCTCAGCTTGATTTCCTGCCGGAGAGTTCCACGGATTTCATCTTCGCGGTCTTGGGCGAGGAGTTCGGCTTCATCGGCGCGCTGGCGCTCATCGGACTCTACGGCTTCATCGTCGCCCGCTCGCTGTTCATCGCCATGCGCGCTCAGGACGCGTTCTCGCGGCTCACTGCTGGCAGCCTGGCAATGGCCTTCTTCACCTACGTCTTCATCAACACCGGCATGGTCTCAGGCATCGTGCCGGTGGTAGGCGTGCCCCTGCCGCTCATCAGTTACGGCGGTACCTCCATGGTGACCCTGATGGCGGGCTTCGGTATCCTCATGAGCATCCACTCGCACCGGAAATTGGTGTCTTCTTGAGCAATCCGTTGCGGTATACCGGTGTCCTCGCCGCGTCACTGCTCACGGCCTGCGCCCACCATCCCGTCGTTCCCCTGTCGCCCCATGCACCCACGCCCACCGTGGTCATCGGCTATGCCTCACGGCCTGAAGTCCGGCAGTTCGTGGACAACGTAGTGCAGAAGGACGGCCTGGACCGGTCTTGGGTGGAGCATGCCTTCGCCGGGGCCCAGCGGCGCCAGTCGGTCATCGACGCCATCACGCGGCCCTTCGAGGCCAAGCCCTGGTACCAGTACGAGCCGATCTTCGTTAACGATGCGCGCATCACGGCCGGTGTCAGCTTCTGGGACCAGCAGGCGGCAATCCTGCAGAAAGCCGAAGCCCAATACGGCGTCCCGGCGGGCATCCTAGTGGCGATCGTCGGCGTGGAGAGCTATTACGGCCGACAGCACGGTGGCTATCCGGTGATGGATGCCCTCACCACACTGGCTTTCGACTATCCACCCCGGGCGCCTTTCTTCCAGGGCGAACTGGAGCAGTTCCTGCTGATGTGCCGCGAACAGTCCCTGGATCCCCTGAAACCCATGGGCTCCTATGCCGGCGCCATGGGCACGCCGCAGTTCATGCCCGACAGCTATCGCCAGTATGCGGTAGATTTCGACGGCGACGGCAAGCGTGACATCTGGGACGACTGGGCCGACATCCTCGGCAGCGTGGCCAACTACTTTCACGAACACGGCTGGCAACCCAACGGTCTCGTCGTGGTGCCGGCCGCCATGAAACTCGGTAGCACACCGCCCGAGGCCCTTGTACCCAGCACCGCCGGTACCCTGCGCCAGGCAGGCGTGGTCATGACCAGCGGGGTCCCCGACGACACCGAGGCGGTGCTGGTGGCCCTGCAGGAAGAGGACGAGACCCGCTATTGGGTGGGGCTGCACAACTTCCGCGTCATCACCCAGTACAACAAGAGCCCGCTGTACGCCATGGCGGTGGTGCAGCTGGCCAACGCCGTCGCTCAGCGCCGCGCCGAGGAAGGCCACAGTGCGCCCCCGTAACGGGGGCCTCAACAGATTATTTCTGCAAAAGTGCATCCTGCACTTTTGCAGAATCGGCGTGCCGGGGCTCGCAGCAAAGCTGCGAGCGCTTGTACATGGATGTACAAGCTGGACTTCCTGCGAAGCAGGGAGCGGAGCAGGAAGGGCCCGGACCCGCTTTCTGTTGCGCTCCTGCTCCACAGAAAGCCCAGCCCCAACATCCTGTCGGGGCGTTCGCGGCAGCGACGCTCACCCGCTTCGCGCGCGACCCATCCCTGGGTCGCGGATATCTTTTTTGTCCATGCTTCTGTTGCTCGCCGCTTGCGGGCAGTTCCCAGAGCAGCCGAACTCCAATGTCCCGTGGGGGCCGCCCTCGGCACCCAGGGGCGATCACGGGCCTGCGCAACCGGTGGACGTATCCCAGGTGCCTGACGCGGTGCCCGGGGACGAGACGCCGAGCCGCCACGGCAATGCCTCGAGCTACACAGTGCTCGGCAAGACGTACACGCTGGTGCCCGAGTGCAAGGGCTATCACGACCGCGGCATCGCCTCCTGGTACGGCACCCAGTTCCACGGCGGACTCACCTCCGACGGCGAAACCTACGACATGTACGCCATGAGCGCCGCCAACAAGGT
>DATGHI010000216.1:0-19176 GCA_035308065.1 Gammaproteobacteria bacterium
GACCCAGCTCCTGCCCGCGGTGGAGATCGAGACCGGCGCTAACCCCAAGGCAAGCATCATCTGGATGCACGGCCTGGGTGCCGACGGCCACGATTTCGAGCCCCTGGTGCCGGAACTGAAGCTCCCTGCGTCTTTGCCGCTGCGCTTCATCTTCCCCCATGCGCCGGTGCGGCCCGTGACCTTGAACAGCGGCTATCCCATGCGCGCCTGGTTCGACATCGTGAAGATCGGCCTCCACCAGCCCCGCGACCTCGCCGGCCTGCAGGCGTCGCGTGATGCGGTGGAAGCGCTGTTGGCGCGGGAGAACGGTCGCGGCGTGCCCACGGGACGCATCGTGCTGGCGGGTTTCTCACAGGGCGGCGCGGTGGCGCTCTACACTGGGCTACAGCACGTGACCAAGCTCGCGGGCATCATGGCGCTCTCCACCTATCTGCCCGTGGGCGAGGGCATGGACCTGGCCATCGCCGCCGGCAACCGCGCCACGCCGATCTTCTACGGCCACGGCACCCAGGACCCCGTGGTGCCCATCCAGTTGGGCGAGCACACCCGCAACTGGCTTACGCGCGAAGGATGCGCCCTCACTTGGCACACTTATCCCATGCCACATAGCCTCTGCGCTGAGGAAGTCGTTCATATTCGCGCCTGGCTGATCTCGGTGCTGGGCAAACCCTAAGGTTTTGTCCCGAGATCGAGTACCGGGACCGGATCGGCCGGCGTGAAGCCGAAGAGGCAGCTGTAGAACGCCAGTTCCGCTGAGAGCACCGCCCGCAGGGTTTCGGCGCGGCGGAAACCGTGACCTTCCTCAGAAAATGTCAGGCACGCAGCGGGCACTCCATGTTCGCGCAACGCCGCCAGCATGCGCGCCGTCTGGTCCGGCTGCACTACCGTGTCCTTCATTCCCTGGAAGAAGATCACCGGCACGTGGATCCGGTCCGCGGCGTAGAGCGGCGAACGTGCGCGGTAGGTCTCCTCGGCCTCGGGCCAGGGACCGAGGAGCATGTCGCCGTAGCGGGCCTCGAACTTGTGGGTGTCCCGCATGGCGGTGACAAGTTCACTCAAGCCGTATTGGATGGCGCCGCCCCGGAAAGCATCCTTGAAGGTGAGCGTGGCGAGCGCCGTGAAGCCGCCGGCGCTGGAGCCGCTCACCGCCGCGCGCTTCGGGTCCGCGAGCCCCCGCGCCGCGAGATGGACGAGGAGCTGCACGCAGTCCTCCATGTCCTTCACTCCCCACTGGCCCGCGAGACTCCGACGGTAGGCACGGCCGAAGCCGGTGCTGCCCCGGTAGTTCAGGTCCGCCACCGCGAAGCCGCGACTGGTCCAGAATTGGATGCGCGCCTCCATGGCGTCGCCGTTCATGGCCGTGGGTCCACCGTGACAACGCACGATGAGCGGCGGGGCTTCACCTTCCGGTGTGCGGTAGTCGCGGTTCCGGGGCGGGTAATACCAGGCGTGAGCCGTCTCGCCGCCAGAGGTGGGAAAGCTCACGGCTTCGGCGCGGCTCAGGTACGCTGGATCAACGACGAAGCCCGCTACGCTCAGGCGGCGGAACGTTCCGCTTTCGCCCTCGACGATGCCCATGGAGATGTCCGGCGCGCCGCCGAGGAACAGCACGCGGCCCCCGCCCGCATCCAGGTGTTCGATGTGGGTATAAGGAGCCTCTATGGGAATCCGCTTGCCGCCGGCGATGCGCATCAGACTCGAACGGCCCCGCTCTATCCGCACCGTCGCGATCTCGTGTTCCGAGAGGAAGCCGTAGCTCGACATGCCGAGGACCCACTGGGCGTAGCCATAATCCGCCGCGTCGGGGCAGAGCGCTTCGATCTCGTCACCCGCATATCTATATAGGTTCCAGTAGCCGGTCCGATCCGATACGAAGTGCAGCACGCCGCCCGGCGACCAGCGGGGCTGGAACAGGGATTCCTCCGGTCCGCCGGCGATGCGGCGGGCGTTCTTCAAGCCGCCGTCTCGATCTAGCTCCGCGAGCCAGAGTTCCGAGCCATCCCAGGGCATCTGCGGATCGTCCCAGGCGAGCCAGGCGAGCTGCCGGCCATCGGGGGAGGGGGTAGACGAACTCACAAAGTCTCGGTCCGTGAGCAGCGGAGCCACAGAGCCATCCGCGAGGGACACCGCCGCCAGGTAATTCTTCACGGCTTCGCCGGGCGGGTGCTCCTCGCAGACGCAGATGAGCCGCGCGCGTGCCGCGTCCACTGCGAAATCGGCATAGCGGCGGGCCGAAGGCTCCGTCAGCCGGGTGATCTTGCCCCCTTCGAAGCGATGGATGCACTGGTCCGCATCGTTGCAGAAGTAGACGGTGTCGCCGTGGAGCAGGTAGGCGCCGCCGCCGTACTCGTGCACGCGGTTACGCACACTGTAGGGTGGGGGCGTGAGATCCTCGTGATCCCCGTCCTTTGCGCGCACCAGCACGCAGCGCCCCTGCTCCTCCGGCCGGCTTTCAAGCCAATATGCCGCGCCCCGGTGCAGGCGCGGCTGCAGGTAACGCCGTTGGGCCGCACTCACGGCCGCGACGCTGAGCGGCGAGGGCCAGCTGCCGCCGGGTGCCGCGCGTTTCACCCGGCGCTTCCCGGGATGTCGAAGCGGCGCGTCTCCAGTTCCGTGCCCGCGGCATCGAAGCGGCGTTCCGTGAAGTCAGCGCCGCCGTCGTCACCGAGCCTGAGCAGGGTCGAGCAGCGGGTGCCATAGACGGGATGCAGCACGAAGGGCGAGGACACCCGCCGCTCCAGCTCCAGTCCGATGCCCGTATCCGGCAAGCCCCCGTCCGGAGCGGGCGTCGTGTCCCGCAGCAACCGGAACAGGGCATCGCTCGTGGCCGCGTGCTGTTCCAGGAGCAGTGCGAGCCGCCCCTTGCTCAGCATGACCTTGGGCCAGGGCGTGTCCAGCAGATGGTTGCTGAGGCCGTGGATGCCCGGGGTGACGGCGGCGGGCGCGCCGCCGCGGTTGGAGAAATAAAAAAGTTCATCCCGGTCGCCGCACAGCAGGCTGAAGGCGCCGTATTCATGTGCGCGGCGTTGCACGTCCGCGAGGTAGGCGGCGGGACTCAGGTCGCCCTGGAGGAACTCGGCGGGCAGCTCGCCCCGCGACCGCGGTGCCTTGGGCGGATCCAGGCCCTCGCGATAGTTGGTCACCACAGCGAAGCGGCCCGCGGTGGTCAGCCCCAGCCAGGTGCCGCCCGCTTCGAGGTCGCGGCCGGCGATCACCCCGGGTGTGTCCGGCCAGAACCCGGCGGGCGCGGCCGGACGCGCATGCCGTTCGTCGCGGTTGCCCGCGAAGACCAGCCGCGGTCCCTGATCGACGCGCCAGGCGAAGACGAGCAAGCACATGGGCGGATTATAGCGGCGGGCTAGCGCCCGGCCTTGTTGGAATCCACGTGGCGCAGGCCCTCGAACGAGCGGCCCGGCTCCTCCTCGTACCAGCCCTTGATCAACCGGTAAGAGATCGAACGGGTCGGCGGCATCATGAGCCCGGAGTCCACGGAGTTCGCGATGTCGTCGCGGGTGAACCAGGCCGCGTGCTCCAGTTCGCCGTCGTTGCAGCGGATGCCGGTGGTCTTGGCCTCGGCGCGGAAGCCGAGCATCAGCGAGCCGGGGTAGGGCCAGGGTTGCGACGAGACGTAACGCGGATGATGCACGCGCACGTCGGTCTCCTCGTGCACCTCGCGCACCACCGCCGCTTCCAGGGTCTCGCCGTGTTCCACGAAGCCGGCGATGGTGGAATAGCGGCCCTGGGGCCAAGCGGCCTGCCGGCCGAGCAGGCAGCGCGCACCGTCGGTGACCAGCACGATGATGGCGGGATCTAGCCGGGGGAAGACCTGCGTGGCGCAGACGGTGCAGGCGCGTTCGTGGCCGCCGTGCAGGCTCGCGGTGGGTGCGCCGCAATGCCCGCAGAAACGGTGCTGACGGTGCCAGTGCACCATGGCGCGCGCATAGCCGAGGAGCGCGAGCTCGTCCGCGGAGAGCAGAGCGCTCACGCCGCGCAGGTCATCGTGCTCCGCCGGCGGCAGTTCCGCGTCCTCCTCGAGCCCCAGGGCAAAGCAGGCGTGACCGCCGACCTCGCCCAACAACACCCTGCAGTACGCCATGCCGAGCAGCGGCGCCGCCGTGCGCGTATCCAGCAACAGCGCTTGCGGCTCTCCGCCGTTCCAGAGATAACTGCTCTTGCCGCCGCGCACCGGCACGAAGCGCGTGCCCGGGTCCGCGAGCGCCGCGCCGAGCCAGGCTTCGTCGTGACGGCGCGCCCCCAGGCGCTCGGCGTGGAACAGGAAGGGGATGTCCCCGGTGTCCGTCTTCATGCGGAGCTGAGTTGCCCGCCGAGGAGTTCGCGCAGCAGGGTGCGCAGCTTCTCCGCTTCCGCGCCGTAATACGGTCTCGCGGGTTGCCGGCCCCACACCGGTTGCGGCCAGGCGGCGTCGTGGGTGTAACGCACGATGTGGTGCACGTGCAATTGCGGCACCTGGTTGCCGAGCGCCGCGATGTTGAGCTTGTGGGGCGAGAAGCCCTTCATCAGTGCACGCGACAGGAGCGCTGACTCGTCCCATAACCGGTTCCGGTCCGCGTCGATGAGTTCGTGGATCTCGCGCACGTTTTCCCGCTCCGGCACCAGGATGAACCAGGGGTAGTTCGCGTCGTTCATGAGCAGCAGGCGGCAGAGCGCGAGACGGCCCAGGTCGTGGCAGTCCTTGGCGAGTTGGGGGTGCAGAGCGAACATGGTTTATGGCGGATATCCGCAGCAGCCGGGGCTTAATTCCACGGCGGCGGGAGGGCCATGTTAAGCTCTCGGCCTCCCGTCTGGCAACGAAATCAGAGGCCGTCGCCGGCAATGCGCGCCATCCTCAAAGCGTTGCAGTACGTCAGCATCGCCGTGGTGCTCACCGGCGTCTATTTCCTCAGCAACTCCGCCGGACTGTACCTCAAGTTCCATTTCAGCGGACTTTCGCCGTTGTGGCCGGCCTCAGGCATGGCGGTGGCGCTCCTCTGGCTCTACGGTCTGCGCTGGTGGCCCGTGATCGTCGTCGGCGAACTCCTCGGTGCGCGTTTCGGCGGGCGCGACTGGTACGTGGGTATTACCGACAGCGCGGCGCAGATGGCCGAGGCGCTGCTCGCGATGGTGCTTCTCAAGGGTTTCTATGTGCGCACCGAGTTCGCGCGCGTCCGCGACGTATTGGGGTTCGTGACCCTCGGTACGCTGCTGCCCTCGGTCGTGGGGGGCGGCGTGGGCGCCCTCGGGCTCATGCTGAACGGCGCTCTGCCGCAGAGCGGTCTCCCCGGCGAGTGGGCGAGCTGGGCGCTGGGCGATGCCATGGGCATCCTCGTGGTGACGCCGCTCATCGCCCACTGGCGGAGCTGGCCGTTCGCGGACAGGCGCGCGTCCCTCGAGTGGCTCCTCACCATGGCGCTGGTGGCCGCCGGCATGCTCGCCATCACGCGCCTGCAGGGCGGCATCGAGACCAGCTTCTACTTCCTGCTGTTGCCGCTGGTGGTGCTGCTCGCGGCCCGTTGCGGCGCTGCCGGCGCCAGCAGCGTCGCCGCGCTGCTGGCCTTGTTCGCGCTGGGTTTCAACCTGAGCGAGGCGGGTAACCCCTTCCTGGTGGGGGTGCGCATCGCCTTCGTCGGCGCCACGGCGTTCACCGGTTACCTCGTTTCCGCGGCGTTCGCGGCGCGCAGCACCGCGGACCAGGCGCTGCTCGCGGAACAGGACCGCGCGCTGGTGACGCTGCAGGCCATCGGCGAGGGTGTGATCTCCACGCGCGGCGACGGCAAGGTGTACTTCATGAACGGAGTCGCCGAGAAGCTCACCGGCTGGCGGTCATCCGATGCCGTGAACCGTGCCATCGAGGACGTGTTCCCACTGTCGCTCGCGAGCGGCGAGACCGAGGAGCACACCGTGCGCCATGCACTGGTGAACGGCTCCAGCTCGGAGATACTCTCCCGGCGCCTGTTGCGGGACCGCACCGGCATGCTCCGGCCAGTGGAAGGCACCATCACCCTGGCACGGAACCGCACCGGCGACCTGATCGGCGGCGTGGTGGTGTTCCGCGACGTCTCCGAAGCCGAGCAACTGCGCGAGCGGCTGGTGCGCGAGGCGACGCATGATAGCCTCACAGGCCTGCGCAACCGTGCCGCCTTCGACAAGCACCTGCGCGAACTCACCGGCGGTCAAGACCGGCATGCCAGGCACGCGCTGCTGTACCTGGACCTGGACCAGTTCAAGATCATCAACGACACCCGCGGCCACGAGATCGGCGACCGCCTGCTCATCGAGCTCACCAAGCGGCTGCGCGCCCTGGTGCACAAGCCTGACGTCATCGCGCGCCTGGGCGGCGACGAGTTCGGCGTGCTGGTGCTCGATGCGCACGAGAAGACCGTGCTGCTGCTCGCCGAAGAACTGCGCCGCACGGTGCTCGACTACCGCTTCAAGGAGCACGACCTCACATTCAACGTCGGCGTGAGCCTCGGCGTGACGATGTTCTCGCCCGGCGAGCGGGCGCCGGACGTGTTGAGCCGCGCCGACATCGCCTGCTACATCGCCAAAGGATCGGGACGCAACGCGATCCACGTCTACCGCACCGATGACGCCTCCATGATGCAGCACCATTCCGACCTGACGCGGGTGGCGCAGCTCGAGACCGCCATGAGCCAGGGCCAATTCAAGCTCTACGGCCAACGCATCGTGCGGCTCAATGGCGGAGAGAACAACGGGCACTTCTACGAGGTGCTGCTGCGCATGCACGAGAACGGCAAGGTGGTGCCGCCCGCGGCTTTCCTGCCTGCAGCGGCGCGCTACGGCCTCGCCACGCGCATCGACCACTGGGTGCTGGACCAGAGTTTCCGCTTCCTCGCCAACAAGGCGGGCTTCGGCATACGTTTGAGCATCAACCTCGATCCGCGCACCCTGGACAGCCCCGACTTCCACCGCCACGTGCTGGAGCACAAGGCGCGCCACGGCGTGCCCGCGGAGAGCGTGTGCTTCGAGGTCACCGAGAACGTGGCACTGGAGAACCTCTCGCGGGCGGTGGAGACCATGCACAAGCTTACGGAAGACGGGTTCCGTTTCGCGCTCGACGACTTCGGCAGCGGCGTGGCGAGCTTCGGCTACCTGCAGCAGCTGCCGGTGCAGTACGTGAAGATCGACGGCCGCTTCGTGCAGAACTACGGCGACGATCCCGTCAACCCGCTGGTGGTGCGCACACTCTCGGAGCTGGCGCGCATGCGCAACATCCAGTGCATCGCTGAATGCGTTGAGAACGAGCTCACCCGTGTGGAGCTGGCGAAGCTCGGCGTCGATTATGGGCAGGGGTTCTTCCTCCACAAGCCCGAGCCCCTGCCTGTTTGACCTCTTTTACGAATCTGCTTAATCGAAAGCAACCTGCGTAAAAGCGTCGCGAGCGAAGGCGGGGCTAGGCGCGCGAGGCGAGCAGGAGGGAGCGTACTCTTGATGTACGTGACCGACTGCGAGCCCGAAGCGCAACAACGCCCCGCCGAGCGCAGCAGCTTTTACGAGTGGCAGACGGCTTCGATGTTATTGCCATCCGGATCGAGAACGAACGCCGCGTAGTAGGTGGGGGAGTAGTTCTCCCGCAGGCCCGGCTTGCCGTTGTCCTTGCCGCCCGCGGCGAGCGCCGCCTTGTGGAACGCGTCCACCTGCTTGCGGTCCCGGGCACGGAACGCCAGGTGCGCGATGGGTTTCTGCGCCGGACCCTGACCCGCCCAGATCGTGGAACCGCCGTCCAAGCCGATGCCGAAGCCGCCTTCGTATTCGGACACCAGCTTGTAGCCCAGGGGCGCCAGGGACTTGGCATAGAACGCCTGGGATTTGGCTGCGTCGGTGACGCTCAGGGAAACATGATCGAGCATGGTCTTCTCCTCAGATTTGGGGCGCGGCCATTGGAGCGCAGATATCAGGGTCCGCGCTGTCAGGAACCTGCACGGGCTTAGGGTGCAGGGATTTGACAGCGGTCAGGTGGAAATCCCGCTGTAAAATATGGGCTCGCATCCTTAAGGGAGCCGCCATGTCCCGCGAATACCGCACGCTCTATGCCAGCCCGCTGGTGACGGTGGGTGACGTGCTGTGCAGCGAGGGCTGCGGCCACGGCCGCCATGAGGAGCACTGCACCGCGGCGAGCATCGCCTTCGTGCGCAGCGGCACCTTCGTGCGCCGCGACCGCATGGGCAAGCACGTGGCCGACGCCACGCGCGTGGTGTTCTTCGATCCCACCGAGCCCTACATGGTGGACCACCCGTTGCCGGGCGGCGACCGCTGCACCTCCGTGTCCTTTGCACCCGCGACCTTACGGGAGGCATTGCGGCCGAAGCGCGGCGAGCCAGAGCGCGCCTTCGACAAGAGCACGCTCGCCGGCAGCAGCGAGATGCATCTTCTGCACCGCGAGCTGCTGCTTGCGGTCCGGCTCGGCGACGGGGTGATGGTGGAAGAGACGGCGCTCAGGCTCCTGCAACTCTGCACCGAGGACGAGGGCACGCCGCGCTTGCGGGGCGCGGCCGCGAACCGTGCCGCGGCGCTTGCGGCCGAGGCCCAGGTATTGATCGCGGAATCCTTCGCCGAACGCGTCACACTGGAATCGTTGGCGGGACAGCTTGGCGTCTCGCCTTTCCGACTGTGCCGCGCCTTCCGCCAGTCGACGGGCGGCAGCCTGCACCAGCACCTCATGCGCCTGCGCCTCGTCACGGCGCTGGAGAAGCTGCCCGAGTATCGCGAGAGGTTAACAGATCTCGCCTTCGACTTAGGCTTCAGCAGCCACAGCCACTTCACCCACGCCTTCCGCGGCTACTTCGGACACTCACCTTCGGCTCTCCTCACAAGAGGCTGAGGCTTGGACCGGACGGGGTTCCGGTAGAATGATCCCATGACCCAGGCGCTCATCCTCGAATCCACCCTCACCTGTCCCGTCTGCGGGTGAGTCGCGAGAGCGACGAACGACCAGCCATGGATGGCTGGGCTGGACAAGGCACCATGGAAGGTTGGGGGTTGCGCGATAACAGTCCTGGGAAGCCAGCAGGATCCGCATGCGGTTAGAATGATCTATGACTGAGGTGATTCTGGAATCCACGCTGACCTGTCCTGCCTGTGGCTACAAGGAGCAGGAGACCATGCCCGTGGATTCCTGCCAATACCTCTACGAATGTGGCGCCTGCCACGCGCTGCATAAACCGAAACCCGGGGACTGCTGCGTGTATTGCTCCTACGGCTCCGTACCCTGCCCGCCGAAGCAGGAGGAACGCATGGGCAGCGGCAAGCCCGAGTGCTGTCGCTGACTCTCCAACCAAGCTGTGATGCCCGTCACCATCGCATGTGAGACGGGCGTCACGGATTGAGAATCTGTCAAGCCAGGCGTCCACTGGAAAGTGGATAATCAGGTCAGGGATGGCACGGGAAGGGGATGACAAATGAAGACCCTGTTGTTCGCAGCTGCGCTCACGGTCTCGGGCTTCAGCATGGCGGCGGGCGAGGCGGATACGCCGAGCTCCGCATCCCAGGGTCTGGACCGGCTGGCGGTGTTCGCCGGCACCTGGAAGAGCGAATCCGAGACGTACAAGACACCCTATAGCGAGGAAGGCGGCTCCACCACCACGCTGGTGAACCAGTGCTGGAAGACGGGCGCCTTCTTCGTCTGCAACCAGACGGTGAACGGAGTGTCAGCCTCGATGCTCGTGTTCACCTACAAGGGCGGCGACACCTTCAACGAGGCGGCGATCCAAGCTGCCACCGGCCAGGCCAACAACGGGACGGTGGTGATCGCCGGCGGCGTCTGGACCTTCCCCGGCGTGTCCCACAAGTACGGCCAGGTCACCTATTTCCGCGTGGTGAACATCTACAGCAACAACGACAACCTCGACTACCGCGAGGAATTCTCGACGGATCAGCTGACCTGGACGCTCATGGCCAAGGGTCACGAGACCCGGATCAGATAGAAGTCAGAGGCTCACCGACACCGCCGCCAGCAGGATGAGTGCGCCCCCGGCCCAGAGGGCGGCGCCGGTGGGCTCCCCCAGCACCGTGACACCCAAGAGTGCTCCCGTGAGCGGCTCCAGGTTGCCCATGACGCCGCTCGTGTGGGTGCCCACCTCCTTCAATCCCCAGTTCCAGAGCTGGTAGGTAAGCGCGGTGCAGGCGAGCCCGAGCGCCAGGAGCGAGAGCCAGGTGGCGGGCAGGAGTCCCGAGAGCTTGGGCGTCCCGCCCGTGAGCAACATGAGCGGCAGCAGCATCAGGGTGCCGAGCAGGATCACCCAGCTGGTGACGCAGAAGGCAGAATAACGCCGCATCAGCCGCTGGCTCAGGACCACCCAGAGGGTGAAGCACAGCAGCGAAGCCAGCACCAAGAGCGCCCCGATCCAGTTCGCGGCCTGTCCCGGCCGGCAGACGATGAGCGCCACGCCCATCGTTGAAGCGAGCGTCGCGCCCCAGCCGCGCCATCCCACGTGCTCCTTGTCGAACACCACCGCCGCGAACGACAGCATCACCGGGAAAGCGCCGAGCAGCAACGCCGAGACCGTGGCGCCCGCGAGCGCGATGCCCGTGAACAAGAGCAGCATGGCCACCGGCACGCCCAGCAGGCTCGCCGCGAGGAAGGCCGGCAAGTCCGCCCGGCTCGGCCGTTCCCGCGTCCACAGCATGAAGGGCAAGAGCGCCAGCGAGCCGATGACGAAGCGTAGTGTCACCACTTGCAGGGGCGTCAGTTCCCGCAGCGCCAGCGCGGCGAACAGGAACACCGCGCCCCAGGCGATGCTCGCGGCCACCAGTGCCGCGAGCGCGAGGCGCTTCCGGCTCTGCACGTCGGGGGTAGGTCTTATTGCGCCGGCTTGGTGTTCTGGAACAGGTTCACCACGAACAGCAGCAGCGAGGCCAGTATGCCTATGGATCCCACCACCATCACCGGCTCCATCTCCGGATGTCCGGAGAACATGAAGATCAGCCCCGCGATCAGGATCGGGAAGAGTATCTGGAAGGACCAGTAGTGCAGCACGCCAAGGCGGCTGCCGCCGGCCCGGGGGAAGCGTGAATAGATCAGCCCCGTGAGCGCCATGGTGGCCCAGCCCAGCAAGTTGATGTGGGCATGCACCGGCGCGAATTCGAGCTTATGGCTCGCCGCCATACCGATGCCGAAGGCCACGCCCACCAGTAGGTAGCAGGCGGCGATGAGGATCCAGAGGCGCGCCAGGCGCGTGCCGCGGGCTTCGATGTCGATGGTCATGGAGGCTCTCCCCGGGTTCTTTATGAAAAGTGCGTACACGCTACCCGACGGCCCAGGCCGGGACAAGTTACAGGTGGAAAGTGGGCTTTTCGGGCGGAGAGCCGGCGGGTTCAGAAGTCTTTTTCGATGAGCAGCCAGGTGTGATGGCCGGCCACGGCATAGCCGCCGAGGGTGTAGATGGAGAGGTCCCCGTTGGTCCAGGTGTGGGCGAGGGTGAGGGTGATGCCTTGGCCGAGGACGTAGTCGAGATGCAGCTTGTAGTCGGTATAGTCGTTGCGGCTATGGCTCAGGCCTGTCACCGGGTCGTGGCCGGTCTTCTGGTTGCGGCCGAGGTGTTCGCCCAGCGTGAAGCCGTTACCCAGGGGCTGCGAACCGCTCAAGTCGATGTAGAGCGAGCCTTTCGTGTCCGGCGTGCCGAAGGATTCGGTGACGGAATAATTCACCTGCACGCTGTAGGTGGTCCAGCTCAAGGAGCCGTACGCCTCGGTGGTGTTGGGTTCCGCCGTGGGCGGCGTCTGCGGCGCGTAGTTGCCCGGGAACTGCAGGCGCAGGAAGCCCAGCTTGTAGCGCCAGTCGCCACCGCCGAAGTGCATGCGGTAGCCCGCCCAGGCGTCGATCTCCGTGCCCACGTCGTCGCCGGGGTAGAGCTTGTCGATCCAGTTGATGCTGTTGCCGTCCACGCCGCCGTACCAGCCGTCGCCGGTGTTGACGTCGATCTCACCTTCCACTGAGGGGTTGCCCAGGCTCTGGGCGAGGCCGCGGCCCACGTAGTTGGTCATGAACTGCACGTTGCCGCCGACGAGCTCCGGGGCCGCCGCCGGGGCCGGGGACGCCTGGTCTCCCATGCCATCGTCGGCGTGGGCGGCCGCGCTTAAGCCGCAGGCGGCGAACAAGAACGCTGTCAGGATCCGCTTGTGCATGACCATCCCCGGGGATCCCGGCCGTCAGGCCGGGCGGCAATAGGGTCACATTCCGCTGGCCCGCCTAGAAGTGCCAGATTCAGCTGTTTGGTTGTGCCAGATCCAGAGGGCTTACCCGGGCCCTCGGATGTAATCATGGGCTAGTATCTTCGGGCAGGCTATCGGAAACCGGCACAATTCGGACGGGGTATCCGGGGGTTCGTCATGAAAATCGCATGGGTCGCGGCGTCTTTCGCCATCCTCGCCGCCGCGTCCGCGGCGGACGATCTGGCGGGCGCGCACGCTTATTGGTGGCCGGCAACGGGATGCGGTTGATAAGGCGCCTCCAAGTCTGAGATCTCCTTCTGGGACAGACGGACAGTGAGGGCGGCGACGGCGTCTTCTAGGTGTGCCGGTTTGGTGGCGCCGACGATAGGGGCGGTCACGTTGGATTTGGACAAGAGCCAGGCGAGTGCCACTTGGGCGCGTGATACACCGTGCGCAGCTGCAAGCCGTGAGACCTGGTCTACCACCTTGCGATCCGTCTCTTGGGTCGCTTCATATAGCTGTTTGGCGTATGCATCGGTCCGGGCCCGCTCGGTCGCGCTCTCCGATCCCCAGGCGCGGGCCAGGCGACCGCGCGCCAGCGGACTCCAAGGGATCACGCCCACACCCTCCGCGGCGCAAAGTGGGAGCATTTCGCGCTCCTCTTCCCTGTAGAGCAGGTTGTAATGGGGCTGCATCGAGACAAAACGCGTCCAACCGTTCAGGCCGGCCAGATACAGGGCCTTGCAGAATTGCCAGGCATACATGCTCGAGGCGCCGAGGTAACGCGCCTTGCCCGCCTTTACCACATCGTGCAGCGCTTCCAGCGTCTCCTCGATGGGCGTGTCCTTGTCCCAGCGATGTATCTGATACAGATCCACGTAATCGGTGCCCAGGCGCTTCAGGCTGGCATCGATCTCCGTCATGATAGCTTTGCGGGATAGACCGCCGCTGTCCGGGCTTTCGCGCATGGGGAAGTAGACTTTGGTGGCGATCACCACGTCTTCGCGTTTGGCATAGTCCTTGAGTGCACGACCCAGAAGTATCTCGCTCCTGCCTTCCGAATACATGTTTGCCACGTCGAAGAAATTGATGCCGAGTTCGAGGGCGCGCTTGATGAAAGGGCGGCTTGCGGCCTCATCCAGGCGCCAGTCTGTCGGGTTGACTGCATAGCTCATGCATCCCAGGCAAATGCGGGAGACTTTGAGGCCTGTAGCGCCGAGATTTACGTAGTTCATTGCAGCAGTACCTCCGAATTGAACCGCACATCTTTCATCAATCGGTGATATCGCGGAATCGATCGGTCGCCGCGACCAATCGCTCCCGGATACCCGGTTCCATCGCAGAGTGTCCGGCGTCCGCGACGATGCTGAAAGCGGCTTCTGGCCAAGCGTCTGACAATGCCATGGCACCGTCCAATGAGCAGGACATGTCATAACGACCGTGGATGATGACACCGGGAATGTGGCGGAAGCGGGGGACCCCGTCCAGAAGTTCACCTTCCGCGAGGAATGCCATGTTGCTCTTGTAGTGCGCTTCGAGCCGCGCTATTGCCAAGGTCTGGGTATTCGCCGGTATATCCAGATTCTCGCGCGGCAACAGGGTGTCGCACCGCGTCTCGTAGGTCCTCCATGCCACGGCGGCGGGCATGTGCACCCCGGGGTCAGGATGGATAAGCCTCTGAAAATACGCCTTCAGAAGGTCGGCGCGCTCGGCCGCAGGGACGTGTTGAGCGAACTCCCGCCAGTGATCCGGGTAGACTTTGCGGCGGCCGAAGAACCACCAGCGCAAATCCGCTCGGCGGCACAACCACACGCCCCGCAATACCAGAGCACGACAAGCATCCGGGTGTGCCGCCGCGTAGACCAAGGCAAGCGTAGAGCCCCACGAACCACCCAATACCAACCAGCGCCGCACACCGAGATGGTTGCGGAGCGCCTCCATGTCGGCGATCAAATTCCGTGTGGTGTTGTTTTCGAGGGATGCGGCGGGAGTCGAGCGCCCGGCACCGCGCTGATCGAACAATATGATGCGGTATGCAGCGGGATCGAAGAAACGGCGAAGATTGGGGTTGCACCCCGCCCCCGGCCCGCCATGCAAGTAAACCGCAGGCCGACCCTCCGGGTTCCCGCAGACTTCGTAGTAAACGCGGTGCCCACCCGATACCGGCAGAAAACCAGCCGTATGTGGTTCGATGGCAGGATAGAGATCCGGCGTGTCCATGTTCCGTTCTTTGTCTACCGTGCGGCGCGATGCAACGTCACTCCACCCACTACCAGCAGGATTCCAGCCGCCTCCACGGGACTCGGAATCTGGCGCAACACCAGTGCGCCGATCAAGCTGGCCATGACCGGCAGCAACGAGAGCAGCAGGGAAAAAGTGGCGCGCGGCAGACGTGCCATGGCGAGCTGGTCACAGACATAAGGGATTACAGACGAGCAGATGCCTACGCCTATGCCGGCGGCAAGCAGCCGAGGATCGAGGAACGCGGGGGTCGCGTCATATATGCCGAAGGGAAGCGCCACGACCATAGCCACCAACATGGCGGCGGCGAGCCCGGCGATGCCCTGGCGGCCTCCCTTGGCTGCTACCCGGTGGCCCAGAACTATGTAGAGGACGAAGAGCGCGCAGTTGGCGAACGCGAATACGAAGCCCGGGACTGAGCCCGCGAGACGCACCTCCATGAGGAGATACACGCCAGCCGCCGCTAGCGCGAGAGCCATGAAATTGCGGGCTGTGTGCATGCCGACGGCGGCGAGTCCGATGGGTCCGAGGAACTCGATGGCGCCGACCGTACCGAGAGGCAGACGCGCGATGGCGAGATAGAAGCAGATGTTCATGATCGCGAGAACAGTACCGAGCATCAGCAGCGTATGCCGCGCCTCGATGCCCAGCCCAAAGTAGTAGCGCCAGGGTTTCTGCCACGCGGCGAATACAGCCGCCGCGCTGGCTATCCTGAGCCAAGCCACTCCCAGGGGTGCCACATGGGCGAACAGGAGTACCGCGAAAGCGGGGCCGAGATAGTGAAAGACGGCGCTCACCAGGAAGTAGGCATGGGGCGGTACACGCCGCGTGCTCGCTGGGGAAACGGCTCTTTGTAAGGTGGTTTCGGCGTTCATGAAGGAGCATAATCCCACCCAGAAACGTGAATTTGAATACCTAAATGAAGGGTTGGCGAGTCCTATACATTCGTTCATAAGGTTTAAATATATATGAACCTTCAAATAGCAGAATCGCTACGTGATGCCCGCAACCTGGAACTGCTGCGTTTACTGCGAGCGGACCCACGCATGAGTGTTTCGGAGATGGCACGGCGGGTCGGCATGTCCGCACCCGCTGTGCGCGAACGCATCGAGCGGCTCACAGAGGCTGGCATCATCAAAGGGTACCGCCTGGAATTGGATCCGCAGGCCTTGGGCTATCCGCTGTCGGTGTTCGTGCGGATCCGGCCCATGCCGGGCAAGTTGCCGAAAATTGCCGAACTCGCCGCCGCCATGCCGCAAGTGGTCGAATGCCACCGCATCACCGGCGAGGACTGTTTCATACTTAAGGTATATCTCGATTCGCTGGATAACCTTGACCGCATCCTCGATCAGTTCCTGGTCTATGGACAAACCACCACTTCCATTGTGCAATCCACGCCCGTACCTACACGGTACCTCCCGTTGCCCGACGAGGTTTCCGATGTCATGGGCGCAGAAGGGCGTAGCCAGACCCGGACGTAGATTGTTCATTACAATCAGGAGAGGACCATGAGAACGCTGCTATTAGCGCCCTGTCTGCTGGCTTGCGCTGTATCCGCGGCGGCGGACGCACCCATCACCGGTCTCGACCGGCTGGCCGCGGTGCTGCCCGGCACCTGGAGGACAGTGGGGCAGACGTTCGACAGCCCCATCACCAAGGCGGGACCCCAGGGCTACACCACGGTGCACGACTGCTGGCGCGAGCAGGACGCCTACAAATGCGTGTACGTGGTGAACGGCACGCTGCAGCTCTACGACATCTACAGCTGGGACGCCGGCAACGGGCTCTACGGCATGACCCAGATCACCCCCCAGGGCCGGCAGCCCGAGTTCCACGTGAGCGTCAAGGACAACACCTTGACCTACGACCAGGACATCCAGACCCAGGACGGCCAGGTGATCCACTACCGCATCGTGCGCAACTACACCTCGGCGGTGAACGCCGACTATGAGTATGAATATTCCGCCGACGGCAAGGCCTGGACCACGATCGCGAAGGGCATTGACACGCGCATCGACGCGCCCAAGTAAACCAGAGGTATCGAGCGATGTTTGTTGGGCACTATGGTGTCGCGTTCGCGGCGCACGGTATCGAGAAGCGCATCCCGCTGTGGGCGTATTTCATCGCCGTCCAGTGGGTGGACATCCTCTGGACAATCCTCGTGTTCGTCGGTGTGGAGCGGGTGCACGTGGAGCCGGGCGTGAACCCCTCGGGCCCGCTGGTGTTCGACTACTATCCCTACACCCACAGCCTCATGGCCGCCATCGGCTGGGCGGCGGTGGCCTACGGCCTGTTCCGCTTCGTCCTGACGCGTAAGCAGGGTTCGCAGCTCGCGGGCGGGATGCTCGCGCTCTGTGTGTTCTCCCATTGGGTGCTGGACTTCGTGGTGCACCTGCCGGACCTGCCGCTGGTGGACGAGAGCCACAAGGTGGGCTTGGGCCTCTGGAACTATCCGATGCTGGAACTCGGCACCGAACTCGTGCTGCTCTTCGGCGGCCTGGCGTTCTATTTCGCCAAGAGCCCGGAGCTTTCCAAGGCGCGGCGCGTGACGATGGTGATCTTCTGCCTGGTCATGACCGCGTTCCAGCTCGCCGGTTCCTTCGGCCCGCCGCCGCCGTCGGTAAAAGTGTTGGCTGTGAGCGGCTTCGTTTTATACGCTGGCTTTGCTTTGATTGCATTTTTTGTGGAGCCGCGTTCAAAAGCCGTCTCGTAAGCGTCGTGAGCGCAGGTAGAACGAGGCGCGGGAGGCGAGCACCCGGAGCGTACTCTTGGTGTACGTGAGGACTTGTCGTATACGGCAAGCGGGGTAACAGGATGTTAGCCTTGGACCATGAGCGAAGCAGGGCAGCGAAGCGAATGGGCGAGCCTTCCCGCTCGCCGCTCTCGCACATCCCTGTGCTCCGCGGCACGTACGCATCCTGCTACAGACGAAGTTATACCAAGCGCAGCAGCTTATGAGGCGGCTTATTAGCAAGAGAAAGACGCAGTGTTGATTAGCCGGGATGGGGGAATAAACTCAATACCATGACAACACTAGCCAAGCAGCGGGGTTTCGTCCACTCGCGGGTGCTGGACCTCTTGTTCCTGTTCGTGCTCATCCTCATGGGACTGGGCGCGTTCTGGTGGCTGTCCAATATCTTCAGCGGCGACTTCCCCCTGGCGTTCTTCATGATCTGGCTGATGGCTGCCGCCGCCGGCTGGTGGTTCAGCCACGAGCAGCGGCTCTTGCTGCGGGTGCCCGTGGGCTTCTTAGTGTTCCTGGGGATCGGTGCCGTACTGGCGCCGCTCTCAGAGTGGTCCGGCAGCAAGATCGCCGTCGCGGTGGCCGCCGGCCTCACGGCGTTTCCGGCGAAGTTCATCGGAAACTGGTGGTCGCAGCGCCTGGAACCGAACGTCATGCCGGGCATCCCCACGCCCTGGTATCTTGATCAGTCCATCAATCTCTTCGATGATCTGTTCCGCTGGATCGGCCTCTCCATCCTGGCTTGGTTTGCCGTGGGCGTGCTGCCGTTAATACTGGTCATGTTCATACCGGTGGAACGGGTGCCCTGGGGCGCGCTCGTCTGGAGCTTCGCCGCAACGGCTTTCTACTTATACAAATACCGCAAGAGCCGCCTGCGGTTTCTGAAGGTCCCGCTGGGCTTATATGTCTTCGTGCTGACGGCGGTGTTATTACTGGTATTTCAGAAACAGATCGCGGGGACGCTGGAGGCGGGGTCGTTTGAGCAGATCGCATATGTCGCCTACTGGCCGGCGGTGACTGCGTTGTTTGTGGAGATCGTCATGATTGGGACGCGGGATCAATCGCGTTCGACCGCCGCCGCTTGAACTGTTAAGCACGGTATCCGACAAGTTGATGGAGTCGGCTCTCTGCGGCACGGATATTGACGATTACACGCTCCATCCCAACGCGTCTTACGCATGTAAAACGGGATCCAGGCTTATTTCCTCGCAATCCGGCACGCACCGACATTGGGCGTATACTCCCTAATACGCAGTGCACCCGGCGCTATTCCAAAGAAGATACCGGGTCAGCGGCCTCGCCTTCCTCCGTTTCCGGACCCTTGTCCTCGAACGAAATCCCGTCGCCGCATCCTGTTGCACTGCGCAAGCAGACCCCGCCCGTAGGACGCGCCCAGTTCAGCGCTATTGTCGCCGCCTGTCCGATCCAATTTTCCATGATCACTTCAAGGATCATCTTTTATGAACCATTCCAAGTACAACCCCCAGTTAGACCCGAAAAACATCGCCAACCAACCCAAGACAATCGCGCAGACCAGCAAGGCGCCCATGAGTGCCAACGTGCCGAATCCTGCTGACGTGACCGTCACCCCTGACGGCAACGCGGCCTCGAAACCGGCCGACCTCAAAGTGGTGCAGGGTAACTTCACTCCTGGCCCACAGGCCTCACCGGCCCCGATGCAGGCTGCATCGCCCCCGACCGTGAATGCGGGCGAGGCGATGATCAACGAGGGTGGCAACTCAGTGCGCGTGGACGCGTCGCATCCAGGCCATCAGCCCAGCGCCTTGACGGGCGGATTGCCGGAATTGCCGGCTGCGCGCGGCGACGGCGCGGCGGGTGAAGCTGCCCCCGCGTTGCAGGCCAAGCCTGCCACGAGCGGAGAGACCTCATGAACCAGAAATCCTCCACACCCCCGGTGCGCTACACGCTGATCGCAGCCGCTGTGGCCTTCGGACTCGGCGTCACCACCTCGGCCAACGCCGCCGGTAAGGCCCCTGCGCCGCAGGCGCACAGCGACAGCGTGC
>DATGHI010000217.1:0-4809 GCA_035308065.1 Gammaproteobacteria bacterium
CACGATGCCGCTGGGCAGGTGGGTGATGCGGATGGCGGAGTCGGTCTTGTTGACGTGCTGGCCGCCGGCACCCGAGGCCCGGAAGGTGTCCACCTTCAGATCCGCAGGGTTGATCTGGATGTCGTCGACCTCCTCCACCTCCGGCAGGATGGCGACGGTCACGGCGGAGGTATGAATGCGCCCCTGGGACTCGGTCTCGGGCACCCGCTGCACGCGATGGGCGCCGGACTCGAACTTGAGGCGCGAATAGGCGCCCTTACCCACGATGCGGGTGATGATCTCCTTGTAGCCACCGTGTTCGCCCGGACTCTCGCTCAGGATCTCCACTTTCCACCCCTGTTCCTCGGCGTAGCGACTGTACATGCGTAAGAGATCGCCGGCGAAGATCGCTGCCTCGTCCCCGCCAGTGCCGGCGCGGATCTCCAGGAAGATGTTGCTGTCGTCGTGGGGGTCTTTGGGCAGTAACAGCTTGAGCAGTTCCAGTTCCAGCGCCTCGAGGCGCTGCGCCGCACCGCGGCGTTCCTCCTCCGCGAGGTTTCGAATGCCGGGATCGCTGTCCATGCCCATGTCGTCGGCGGCGCGCAGATCCGCCTCGGAGCCAAGATAGCTCCTGAAGATCTGGGTCAGGGGTTGCAGCCGGGCGTACTCCTGGGACAGTTCACGGAAGCGGTTGGAATCGGTGGTGGCTGACGGCTGAGCCAGCAGTGCCGCTACTTCCTCGTGGCGCGCGGCCAGCCGTTCGAGCTTGCGGCGGATGGAATCCTTCACGGGTCATCACCGTCGTCGCGCTTGTCCAAGCCGAAGAGCGCGTTGAGTTCACGCAGTATCTGCTCGCGCCCCTCGTGGGCCGCTTGGCGAAGATAGGCAGTGGGGGCGTGCATCAAGCGGTTGGTGAGCGTGTCCGCCAGGAAGCGCAGCACCTGTTCCGGCGCCTCGCCGTGGGCCAGCCGCTGCCGGGCCTGCTCCAGGGTATGGTCGCGCAGGCCTGCGGCATGCTCGCGCACCGCGCGGATTGCCGGCACTGCTTCCAGTCCGCGCTGCTGCTCGTGGAAGCGGGCCACGTGCGCCTCGATCAGCGTTTCCGCCTCCTGGGCAGCGACGCGGCGCGAGCGCAGGTTGTCCTCCACCACCTTATGCAGGTCGTCGATGCTGAAGAGGTATACGTCCTCGAGCCCGGAGACCTCGGGATCTACGTCCCGCGGCACGGCGATATCCACGATTAGGAGCGGTCGGCGCTTGCGACCGCTGAGCGCGGCTTCCACGTGGGCGCGCCTCAACAGGGGCTCCGGGCTGCCGGTGGAGGCGATCACGATGTCCGCCTCGTCCAGGTGCGCCGGCATCTCGTCGAGGCCGATGGCATAGGCGTTGAACTGTTCCGCCAGCTCCCGCGCCCGGGCCACGGTGCGATTGGCGATTACCATGCGGCGCGTTCCTTGCTCGTGCAGATGGCGCGCCGCGAGTTCGATAGTCTCTCCGGCACCGATGAGCAGCACCGTCAGGCGGGAGAAATCCGCGAAGATTTGCCGCGCCAGACGCACCGCCGCATAGGCGACCGACACCGGGTTCTCGCCGATGTGGGTGTCGGTTCGCACCTGCTTCGCCACCGCAAAGGCGAACTGGAAGAGGCGGTGCAGGCGTTGGCCGGCGGCGCCGTGGGGGCGGGCGAGTTCATAGGCGTCTTTGATCTGGCCGAGTATCTGCGGCTCGCCCAGGATCTGGGAGTCGAGGCCGCTCGCCACGCGCAGCAAGTGGCGCACTACCGCGTTGTCCGCGTAGCTGTAGAAGCGTGCGCGCACCTCGGGGTCTTCGGGACCGCGCTCTCCGGCGAGCCAGTCCGCCAGCGCCGTGCCGGCGCCGTCGGCGAGGTCGGCGTAGATCTCGGTGCGGTTGCAGGTGGAGAGGATCACCGCCTCGCTCACGCCGGGGAGCGCCATGACCGCGCGCAGACTCTCCGGCAGCTGCTCAGGCGTGAAGCTCAGGCGCTCGCGGATGGCGACCGGCGCGGTGTGGTGGCTGATTCCTAGGGTGAAAAGCGGCATGGCAGCGGGCGGAGGGTGGAGGAGGATTCTCGGGCAATTGCCCTTGCAAGACAAGCTCTTGGCGCCATGTCGCGGCGCGGGCGGGCGGAATCGGATATAGTCGGAGACTGGTATCCGCCATCTCCCCGACCATGACGCCGCGTAGCCTCGTTTTCTGTTGTATCGCCTTTATGGCGGCCGGCTGCGCGAGCGCGCCGCCGTCCAAGCCTGCCGTGCTTGCCGCGGAACGGCCCTTCGCCAACGCGGATCAGGAGATCGGCTACCACGTGTTCATGGGCGAGCTGGCCGCAGAGCGCGGCGATTCCGCCGCCGCGGTGAGGGAGTACCTGGCCGCGGCGCGCCTCTCGCCAGATCCCACTCTTGCTTCACATGCCGCGCTGCTGGCCTACGGGGCCGGCGATGACGCTTCGGCCGCGGAGGCTGCGAAGCGCTGGCAGGCCCTCGTTCCCGGCAGCCGCGACGCAGGCCATCTGCTCGCGGTTCTGGAGGCGCGTGTCAGGGACGTGCCCGACGCGGCGGCAGAAATCGAGGCACTGGTGAAAGCGGGCACTGATCGCAGCTATTCGACGGCAGCCGAGATCCTGGAACAGGAGACCGATGCGGTCCACACGCTACCGGTGTTGCAGCGCATCGTCGCGGATGAGCCCGTATCGGCCGACGCACATATGGCCCTGGCCCACGCTGCTATGAATTTCAGACGTGCGGACCTAGCGGACAGCGAGGCCCGGGCCGCACTGGCGTTGGACCCCGGTGCCGACGAGGCGCGGGTGTTGCTGGCGCGCGCGCTCGTGGCCGAGGACAAGCCAGACGAGGCGGTGGTCCTCATGAAAGACCGCCTGCGCGAGGCGGGTGACGACGTCACACTGCGGCTCGCCTACGCCGCGCTCCTGGTGGAAGCGCAGCGCGAGAAGGAAGCCAGGGGCGAACTCGAAGCGCTCTTGAAGGCGCATCCTGAGAACGGCGAGGCGCTCTATACCCTCGGCTTGCTCGCGTTGCAGGGCAAGGATACGGCGGCGGCTCGCGACTATTTCAAGCGCCTGCTGAAGACAGGCCGGCGCCTGAACGATGCTTATTATTTCCTCGGCAACACCGCCGAGATGGATAAGCGATATCCCGAGGCCCTGGACTGGTATCACCGCATACAGGATGGGGAGCGCTGGCTCGCAGCCCAGGCGGGCATAGGCCGAAGTCTGGTGGAGGGCGGGACGCCGGATGCTGCGGAGGAATTCTTCGACGACTTGGTGGCGGATGACGCAGACGAGGCAGTGACGCTGCGCCTCACGGAAGGCCAGGCATTCAGCGATGCCGGGCAGCCGAAGCTCGCACTCAAGGTCTACGACGCAGCCCTGTTTGTCTCGCCGGACGACACCGGCCTGCTTTATGCCCGCGCTTTGCTGCTGGAGCAGGATGGCGATCCGGATGCGGCGGAGAGCGATCTTGCGTCCATCCTCAAGCGCACGCCCGATGACGCCGAGGCGCTGAACGCCCTGGGTTACATGCTGACATTGCATACCAGCCGTTACCGCGAAGCCCACGACTACATACAGAAGGCCTTGGATCTGGATCCCGACGATCCCGCCATCATGGACAGCATGGGCTGGGTGGAACATCGACTCGGCAACGAGGCTGCAGCCCTCGACTATCTCAAGAAGGCCTATGCCGCTGAGGCGGATCCGGAGATCGCCGCCCATCTGGTGGAAGTGATGCTCGCTACCGGGGATGCCGCGGGAGCCCATGACCTGTGGGTCAAGGCCTTGCAGACTGATCCGGACAACGCTGTGCTGCGCGGCCTGGAACCCCGTTTCAAACCATGAGGGCTTTTTCCAGGGCGGCGCTGCTCGTAGCAGGCGCACTCTCGCTTGCGGCCTGCGCCTCGCTGCAGGGCCGGGCACCCGCGGGTCCGCCGGACGAAGCCGCCTGGGCTCGGCGCGAGAGCCGGCTCACGGCGCTCGACGACTGGGAGATGAGTGGGCGCGTAGCCATCGCCGACGGCAAGGATGGCGCCAGCGGTTCTCTTGACTGGAAGCAGGATGGGGTCGTGCTGGACTTCGATTTCCGTGGGCCGCTGGGTGCGGGTGCGGTACACATCCAGGGGGACGGAGACGCCCTCTGGATCAAGACTTCCCGCGGCGACGACTTCGTCACCGACGATCCGGAACGGGATTTCGTAGACCGATTGCATATGCCGCTGCCGGTGTTGAGCATGCGCTATTGGATGCTGGGTTTGCCCGATCCCGGGGCAGCTTACGATAAGCAGGTGGACGCCCAAGGTGAGCTCATCCGCCTCGAGCAGCGCGGCTGGCAGGTGGAATACCTGGAGTACGCCGACGTGCAGGGCTACACGCTGCCGGTGCGTTTAACCCTCAAGCGGGACGCGGTGCGCATCAAGCTGGTGATGGACGCCTGGACCCTGAGCCCGCCGACCATGGCGCCATGAATGCCGGCGCCTGGCCGGCACCGGCCAAACTCAACCTGTTCCTGCACGTCACCGGCCGCCGTCCTGACGGCTATCACCTGCTGCAGACCGTGTTCCAGTTCCTGGATCATGGCGACAGCCTCGAGTTCGAAGTCCGCGAGGACGGCAAGATCCTCCGCGTCGCCGGTCCCGCGGACCTGCCGGAGGCGGAGGACCTCTGTCTCAAGGCGGCGCAGCTGCTCCAGCAGCGGACCGGCACGGCCATGGGTGCCGCCATCGGTTTGCGCAAAAACCTGCCACTGGGGGGTGGACTGGGGGGTGGGAGTTCGGACGCCGCCACCACCCTCGTGGCCC
>DATGHI010000218.1:0-2288 GCA_035308065.1 Gammaproteobacteria bacterium
AGCTCAAGGCGGACCCCGTGGTGTTCGGCAAGGTGGAACTCGTCTCCTTCGCCCCGCCCAAGGAGGTGAACCTGGGTCCCGCCGGCTCCGCCGACATGGTGGTGACCTTCCGGAACATGCACGACTGGCTGAATGACGACCCCAAGACGCTCGATGCCGTGTTCCAGGCCGCCTTCAAGGTGCTGAAGCCGGGCGGCGTGCTCGGCATCGAGGAGCACCGGGCGCGGCCCAACATGGACGGCGAGACCGCTTCCAAGAGCCTGCACCGGATACCCGAGAATTACATGATCGCGGCGGGCCTCAGGAACGGCTTCGAGCTCGGTGGAATCTCCCAGGTGAACGCCAACCCGCTGGACGATGAGAGCGTGAACATCCATCAGCTCCTGCCCGACTGGGCCGGCGCTGACGAGAAGCTCAAGGCCATCGGCGAGAGCGACCGCATGACCCTCAAGTTCGTGAAACCCAAACAATAAGGTGAAACCATGACGAAGCTGGCGAGACCTCTGATCTATGCGCTTTGCGCGGCGGCGCTGGCCCTGCCCGCTTTCGCCGCGGACGACACCGACACGGCGCTGACTTCGGCGTTGCAAGGCTCCTGGCGCGAGCCCGCCAACGCGGCCCGTGATCAGTACCGCCATCCGCGGGAAACACTAGAATTCTTCGGCCTCAAGCCGGATATGACCGTGGTGCAGCTCTGGCCCGGCGGCGGTTGGTACACGGAGCTCCTGGCGCCGGTACTCAAGGACCACGGTCAGCTCATCGACGCCACCCTCCCGCCCCGCGGTGAGGCCGAATCCGATACCACCCGCTCCTACCTCGCGAAACTCGCGGCCAACAAGGATGTCTACGGCAAGGTGAAGGTGGTGGACTTCTCACCGCCCGCGAAGATGGACCTGGGCGCGGATGGTTCCGCCGATCTGGTGCTCACCTTCCGCAACCTGCATAACTGGCAGGCCCGGGGCCAGCTCGACAACGTGTTCCAGGCGGCATTCAAAGGGCTGAAACACGGCGGCGTGTTCGGCGTGGTGGAACACCGCGCTGCCGCAGGCAAGACCGTGGACCAGACCTTCAAAACCGGCTACATGCCCGTGGACTACGTGATCCAGGAGGCAGAGAAGGCCGGCTTCAAGCTCGCCGGCCAGTCGGAGATCAACGCCAACCCGAAGGACACTAAGGACTATCCCAACGGCGTGTGGACGCTGCCGCCCACCTATGCCCTGGGCGACAAGGACCGCGACAAGTACGCCGCCATCGGTGAGAGCGACCGCATGACCCTCAAGTTCGTGAAACCCTGACCATGAGTCCGAATAATTAAAACGGCAAGCAGCTACGCTGCTTGCCGTTTTAATTTTCTGCTATCCGCTCAGAGTGAACTATCTCTAGTGGTTTCTCTAGCTCGGCTTAGTGCCTCGCGGTGACTCTATCTGGCTACCCCGCCTATCCACTGTGCATCCAGATGCTGCAATTGCCAGAACTTGCCGTCGAACTGCCAGCCCGCGCGGCACTGCCACACGCCCGGTGGCCGCCCCGGGCCCGTGGAGACTTCCTTCCAATCGTAGGCGAACACGTCGCCGCTCACGCCCGCGGGCAGAGTGAGCAGCACGGATTTGTCCGGCGGGGTCCTGTGGATCTCGAGCGCGGTGCCGGGCGTCAAGGGGCCCAAGCTCATCTGCAGCGGCGTCGCCGCAGGTAGGGAACTGCTACCGGAGCAGCTTACCTGCACACGCCCGGTATCGACGCCCAACAAATCCTCCACTGTGCTGCAACCCGCCGCACCCGCCGCGAAGACGCCGAACAGAGCCATCCGTCCCAGCGCCTTCCCTGCTTGGGTCACTTGCTCACCTGCTTGTGGAGTTTGATCCGGGCCGCCAGGGACGAGAATACGCCTTCCAGAGTTTTCTTGAACGCGCTGAAACGCGGATGCCGGAGCCCGTGCTGCGGATCCTCCTCGTCCATGTACAGGCGCCAGCACATCTCCACCTGCAGCGCCGCCACGTCCGGCAGCTTGCCGTAGTGGTCGGTGATATAACCGCCTTTGTAGGGGTCGTTGCACACCACCTTCAAGCCGGCGCTGCGGCAGTTCCCCTCCACTTCCTCAGTGAGCCAGCCCGAGTTGCTCTGGCCGTCCCGGTCGCCCAGGTAGATGTCGTCCTTGAGCTCGCCATGCAGCCTGTTGGCGCGGGAAGCGACGCTGTGGGCATCGATCAGCACCACGCCGCCGAAACGCGCGATCTTGCTCTGCAAGAGTTCCAGAAGCTTCGCGTGGTAGGGCGCATGCACCTGCTCGC
>DATGHI010000219.1:0-7851 GCA_035308065.1 Gammaproteobacteria bacterium
CGCCTCGGCGGTGCAAGCTCGGGCACTGTATCGCCGCCGGTGACGTCGGCCTTCTGCTTGGGGCTCGGCCAAACCGGGACGAACACCCCCAGGGAGATGATCATCTTGAGAGCGTCGTCCACGCTCATCTCCAGCTCGATCGTGTCGTCCTGGAGCACCATCAGCAGGAAACCCGAAGTGGGGTTGGGGGTGGTGGGCACGAATACGCTGACCATGTGCTCGGGCATCTTGGCGCTCACTTCACCCAGGGTATCGCCGGTCAGGAAGGCGAGACTCCAGGTGTCCTTCTGCGGGTAGCGGATCAGCACCACCTTGCGGAACGACCTGCCCTTGTTGGAGAACATGGTGTCGGAGATCTGTTTCGCCGCGGAATACACCGAACGCACCAGCGGGATATGCTCAAGCAGCTCGTTGCCGAGGCCGAGCAGCATGCGCCCCAGGTAGTTGCTGGCGAGGAAGCCGGTGAACAGCAGGATGAGGAGCGCGAGGATCACGCCGAGTCCCGGGATATTGAAGCCCACGAGTTCGATGGGCTGCCAGGCACGCGGGAACAACAGCACCAGCTGGTCCATGTAGCCGATGAACAGCTGGAAGATGAAGATAGTCACCCCCAGCGGTATCCAGATGATCAGGCCAGTGAAGAGATAGCGCCGCACGCGGCCCATGAAGCTGCGTTGCATCTTGCTGGATTCGGTCTGCATCATGTATCCGCC
Source organism: Gammaproteobacteria bacterium (assembly GCA_035308065.1). GTDB lineage: Bacteria > Pseudomonadota > Gammaproteobacteria > Natronospirales > REEB76 > DASUBN01. The sequence goes on from DATGHI010000219.1 coordinate 714, forward strand.
GGTTTGGATTTCTCGCCGCCCTTGGGTTTTTTGTCGGCGGGTTTGGGTTTGGCCGCGCTCGCCGGTTCCACCGCCGAGCCCTTGGCGGGTTTGGCGCTCGTCGGCTCCGCCGAATCGCCCTTGGCGGCGGGCTTGTCCTCCTTGCCGCCGTCTGCCAGGTTGCGCTTCTGCCCTGACTTGAAGTCGGTCTCGTACCAGCCGCCGCCTTTCAGCCGGAACGAGGGGGCGGACATGAGTTTGCGGAGCTTCGGCTTGCCGCATTCCGGGCACTTCTTGAGCGGCGCGTCACTCACCTTCTGCAGGGCCTCGAACTGGTGCCCACAGGCCTGGCACTCATATTCATAGATCGGCATGGGTTGGATCTCTTTGAAATCCCGGGATACGCCCCCATAGGTATGGGTGCAAGCGCCCCGTTCTCAAGTCCCACCGGCCGGCGGGGCGTGCCATTATAGCCGTGCCGCGCTGTTCTCCGGAGAACCATGGAACCCGCCGCCCGCCACCACACCACTCTGCGTGCCCTGCTCCCCTACCTGTGGGAGTTCCGCGGCCGGGCGTCCCTGGCCCTGGTCCTCTTGCTGCTGGCCGACCTCGCCACCGTAGCGGTGCCGTGGGTGCTGAAGCGCCTGGTGGACGGTCTCAACCCCCAGCTGGCGCCGCTGGTGCTGCCGCTAGGCCTGCTGCTGGCCTACGGCGCCCTGCGCTTCACCGGCACGCTGTTGGGCGAACTGCGAGACGTGGTCTTCGAATTCGCGACGCTGCGCGCCGCCCGGCGCGTGGCCCTCGGCGTGTTCCGCCACCTGCACGACCTGGACCTGGCCTTCCACCTGGAGCGCCAGACAGGCGGCCTGTCCCGGGACATCGAGCGCGGCAGCCGCGGCGTGAGCTTCGTGATGAGCGCCATCCTGTTCAACGTGCTGCCCACCATCGTCCAGGTGGCCCTGGTGACCGTGATCTTCCTGTGGAATTTCTCCGGCTGGTTCGCGGTAATCATCCTCGCCGCAGTGGCACTTTACATCCTGTTCTCCATCGCCATCACCGAGTGGCGCACGCGCCACGTCCGGCTCATGAACGAGTTGGACTCCAAAGCCAATACCCGTGCCATCGACAGCCTGCTGAACTACGAGACGGTGAAGTACTTCACCAACGAGGAGTTCGAGGCCAAGCGCTACGATGCCGACCTGGGGCGCTGGGAGAATGAAGCCCTCAAGACTCAGTACTCCCTGTCCACTCTCAACAGCGGCCAGGCGCTGATTATCGCGCTCGGCGTCACCGCCATGATGCTGCTGGCGGGCCACGAGGTGGTCCAGAGGCGCATGACCTTGGGCGACTTCATCATGGTCAACGCCTACATGGTGCAGCTCTTCTCGCCCCTCAATATCCTCGGATTCATCTACCGCGAGATGAAGCGCTCTCTCACGGACATGGAGCGCATGTTCGCGCTCCTGGACCGACACGCGCAGGTGGCGGACCGGCCCGGCGCTAAGCCCCTGCCGCACGTGAGAGGCGCCATCCGCTTCGAGGGCGTGCGCTTCGGTTACGGGCCGGATCGAGAGATCTTGCACGGCGTGGATTTCGAGGTCAGGCCGGGCTCCAAGGTGGCCATCGTCGGCCCCAGCGGCGCCGGCAAATCCACTATCGCCCGCCTGCTATACCGCTTCTACGACGTCACCGGCGGTCGCATCACCCTCGATGGACGGGACATCTGCGATGTGACCCGCGACAGCCTGCGCCGCCAGCTGGGAATCGTCCCGCAAGATACGGTGCTGTTCAACGATGACATCTATTACAACATTGCCTACGGCCGCCCGGAGGCGGGCAAGGCAGAAGTCGAACGCGCGGCGGAACTCGCCCATCTCAGGCAGTTCATCGCCTCCCTGCCCAAGGGCTATCAGACGCTCGTGGGCGAGCGCGGACTCAAGCTCTCCGGCGGCGAGAAGCAGCGCGTAGCCATCGCCCGTGCCATCCTCAAGAACCCGCCGGTGCTGATCTTCGACGAGGCCACCTCCAGTCTCGACTCAGATGCGGAGCGCGCCATCCTCGTGGCAATGGAGGCTCTGGCGGCCAAGCGTACCAGCCTGGTCATCGCCCATCGGCTCTCGACGGTTGTGGATGCCGACGAGATCCTGGTGCTGGAGAGCGGCCGCGTGGCCGAACGCGGCGCCCACAAACAGTTGCTTCGCACGAAGGGCCTCTACGCCCATCTCTGGGAGCTGCAGCAGCGCGAGGCGAAGGAACAGGAGAAGCGGAGCAGCGAGGCCCTGCCTGCGTTCCAGCTGGAACGACAGTAGATGCCCGCGCGCAGCGTGCTCATCACGGGTTGCTCCAGCGGGATCGGCCTCGCCGCCGCCGGCCTGCTGAAAGCCCGCGGCTGGCATGTGGTGGCGAGCGCACGCAAGGTGGAGGACGTGGTGCGGTTGCGGACCTCGGGCTTCGACGCGGCGCAACTCGACATCGCGGACCCGACGTCCATCGGACAAGCGCTGGCCGAGACCTACGCTTTGACCGGCGGCGGCCTCGATGCGCTGGTGAACAACGCCGGCATCGCCATCCCCGGAGCACTGGAAGACCTCACACGCGAGAACCTGCGGCACCAGTTCGAGGTGAACTTCTTCGGCACGCTGGATCTCACCCGCCGCATGCTGCCCGGCATGCGTGAACGGGGGCACGGCCGCATCATCATGATCGGCAGCATCCTCGGGCGCGTGGCCATGCCCTGGCGCGGCGCCTACAACGCCAGCAAGTTCGCGCTGGAGGGCGCCACCGACACCCTGCGCCTGGAATTGCATGGCAGCGGCATCAGCGTCTCGCTGGTGGACCCCGGGCCGGTCAGTAGCCGCTTCCGCGACAACTCCCTCCGGAACTTCGACGCCCACGTGGACGCCGCCGCCAGCATGCATGCGGGTGCCTATGCGCGCCTGCGGGCGGAGACCGGCGCCCGCAAGGACGGCCAACCCTTCACTGTCGGACCGGAAGCGGTGGCCGCGAAGATCGCGCACGTGCTCGAGAGCCCGCGGCCAAAAGCCCGGTATTACGTCACCTTTCCCGCCTATGCACTGGCCACGGCCCGCTGCCTGCTGCCTACCTCATGGCTGGATGCGCTGGTTTCCCGTATATGAATCCTGCGCTTGCAAGACAAGCCCACCGGGCTATACTTTCCAGCCAGTCAACACATGCAAAAGGCCTATTCCGATGAACAGCATTCGTCGTACGATCCGGATACTCTTTGCCTGCGCGTGCTTAATCCTCATGGCCGGTTGCCAGCAGGCAACACAACCAGATTCGCGCGCCGTGCAGAACGCACAGCAGGACATCTCGGACCTGCATTCCCAGTTCCTCAAGGCGTTCAATTCCAAGGACCCCGTCGCATTCGCAGCGGTCTTCTCGGATGATGCGGTGTTGATGCCGCCCGGCTACCCGGCCGTCAAGACGCAGCTCGCGATCCAAGACTACGCGCGACAGATGCAGGCCTCGTCACCCGTCAACGGCATGCTACTCAACGTCGCTGAGACCGTCGTCACCGGCGACTACGCCTTCTGCTCGGGTTACTACACCCTCCTGGGCGCCGACGGCTCCAGCATCGACCACGGCAAGTTCCTGGAAGTGCTGAAAAACGAAGGGCGTGACTGGAAGATCTTCCGCGACATCTACAACAGCGATATGTCGGCACCTGCCCCCGCGGCTCCGGCGGCTGCTCCCGCAACATCCCCGACACCGGCTCCCGCTGCCAAGACGCACTGAAGTAGAAACAGCAAGCATGTGATGACCGGGGCCGAGAGGCCCCGGTTTCTTTTTGAGCTACCCACCTCTTTCTTGCTGCGCTATTTTGTTGCGCACTCCTGCTTCACAAAATAGCCCAGCCCGCACTTTCTGTGCGGGTGTGCACAACTTCGCTGCTTACCCTGTTTCGCAAAAAAGTCCAGCCAATACATCCTGTATGCGCGTTCGCCGCCGTGTGGCTCACCCCGGATACGTGCCGGCGTGTAATAGACCTTCGGTCTCAGTGAAACCCAGAGCCACATTCATGTTCTGTATGGCCTGGCCCGCCATGCCTTTCACGAGGTTGTCCAGGGCCGTCATCACCGCCACGGTCCCGCCCTTCACCTCCCAGCCGATATCGCAGAAATTGCTCCCCGTCACCGCCCCCACCCGCGGAGACTCGCCCGTGAGCCGCACGAAGGGCGCGCCCGCGTAAGTCGCTTCGATGCGCTTCTGCACCGCGGCTGCATCGAGCTTCAGGGCCCCCGGCGGACGGAACTGTACGGTGGCATGGATGCCACGCACCATGGGCGCCGAATGGGGGACGAACCCGAGGCCGTAGCCAACCATGCCCTCCGCGTCCAGGAGGCGCGTGATCTCCGCTTCGTGCTGATGGGCCAGCACCTTGTAAGCGCGAAAATCCTGGGCCCGAATCGGATGGTGGGTGCCCTCCCCGGGCGAAGCACCGGAGCCGGAGGAACCGGTGACGGCGCTCACGGCGATGAAACCGAGGTCCTTGAGCCCCGCAAAAGGCAAGAGCGCCAACTGCACGGCAGTGGCGAAGCAGCCGGGGCTCGCGATGCGCCTTGTACCCTTGAGCTTCTGCTTGCGCCATTCCGGTAGGCCGTAGGCGAAACTCCCGAGCTTCTCCGGATGAGGATGGGCCTTGCCGTAGGCATGGGCAAAAGCCGCTGCGTCGTCCAGGCGGAAATCCCCCGAAAGGTCGATGAGGGTCAGACGTTCGGCGAGATCGGCATCCTTCCAGGCGGCCTCCAGCGCAGGCAGTTGCTGGGCGAGTTCGAAATGAGGCATGGCGGAGAACACCACCGGCCGCTCCGCAGCGGCGAGCGATTTCCAGTCGGGCTCGGCGTCGAAGCTGCCCTGAACCACGCCCCGCAGGTTGGGATGGGCTTTCCAGAAAGGCTCGCCCGCGTATTTACGCGAATGGGCCTGCAGTGAGCCGGCCTGCGGGTGCAGAGCGAGCAGGCGCAGCAACTCGCCGCCGCCGTAGCCCGAGCCGCCCAGGATGTAGACGGGGATCTTGCTCATGGACGCCAGATGCCGCGCTCCGCCAATACCTTGATCATGTGCTCGCCGAGGGCCTTGGCGTTGCTGCGGGCGTTTATGGCGGGCCTGCCCAGCTCGCGCTCCACGAAGCGCACGCCGACGCGGTTGTCGGTGGCCGGGCCCGAGATCACGTCGCACTGGATACCGTAATGCCGCTTGAGCTCCTGCACCCCGCCGGCAACGCCCACCGGATCGTTGGCGCAGAACACGAAGCCCGCCGTCAGAGCGCGCAGATCGGCATCGGCGAGGATGGATTGCACGCCATAGTCACCCATGATGCCGTCGCCGGTCTCGGCCACGATCACGTCCAGGCCGCGCCCCGACATCTCGGCGAACACGGTGCGGGCCACGTCCGCCGCGGTCTCGTGGGCGGTGCAGACGATACCGGCGTCGGTGAAATCGTAGGTGATCTCGGCTCCGTAGTCGCGCATGCTGAGGGTGTCACGCATGAGCGAGACCCCCGTGAGCTTGGCGCCGCCCACCCGGAAACCGGCCTGGGAGAGACGGCGCACGATGACGCAGGCGGCGGCGGTCTTGCCGGCGCTCATGCAGGTGCCCGCTACGTAGATCACCCGGCAATCGGGCTTGCGGCCGTTGGCCTTGATGGCGCCCATATTGATGTTGGCCGGTTGCCCCTCGCGGGACTGGAACTCGGGATAGATGAGGACCTGACCCAGCACCTCGAACTCGAAGGGCGTGCCCACCTCGGGGTTGTGGGATACGCATTCACCGATCACGCCGCCCAGGTTCAGCACGTGCAGCTTCTGCCCGACCTCGACGCTCTTGGGCAGCACGCCCTCGTAACCGTGCAGGGCGTTGCGGTGACCGAGCGCGCCCACGAGCACATCGTCGCCGTGCAGCACGTTCATGCGGCCGTACACGTCCTCCAACTGGTTGTAGGTGGATTTCTCGCCGATCACCCGCCCCGCCACCACCGCGCCGTGCTCGGCGCGCACCGTGGATGAGAGCGTGAGCGTGCGGTCGAGCTTCAGGTTGCGGGTGACAGAAGCAATCTTGTCTGCATTAATCCGCATGCTTGGCTCCCGCCTGCAGCGCCAGTATCTGCTGCACCCCGTAGAGCTTCGCGAAGCCCGCCGCCTCGGCGCCGGTCCACAAGCGGTTCGCTTCGCCGTAGCTCGCCACCTTGGCGTCCATCAGCGAGTGAGGCGAGCGCACCCCGTCCACGGCGAAGCTGCGCGGATAGAGGGTGAGCTGCACCTCGCCTGTCACACGTTCCTGGCTCGAGGCCAGGAAGGCCTCCAGGTCCCGGGCCAGAGGGTCGAAGAAATGGCCCTCGTGCAGCAACTGGCCGTAGAGGTTGCCGAGGGTGTCCTTCCAGAAGAGTTGCTTGCCAGTGAGCGTGAGCTTCTCCAGTTCCCGATGCGCACCGATGAGGAGGTGAGCGGCGGGTGCCTCGAAGCCCACCCGGCCCTTGATACCGAGGATGGTGTCGCCGAGATGCACGCCACGGCCGATGCCGTAGCTCCTCCCCAGGGCGTTGAGTTCCGCCACCAGACGGACACCGTCCAGGTTCCTGCCATCCACTGCCGACGGCACACCCTGCTCGAACGCGAGCGTCAGCTTGCGGGGTTTCAGGGCCGTGGCGCTGACTTCGCCTCCCGGGAAAGCGGCCTCCGGCAGCTGGCTCCAGGAATCGAGCGTCTCACGGCCGCCCACGGAGCCCCCCCACATGCCCTCGTTCACGGAGTAATGGGCGGTCTTCTCCGGGAATTCGAAGCCGTGCTCCTTTAGAAATTGCATCTCCTGGGCGCGGCTCAGGGCGAGGGTGCGGATGGGGGTGATGAGTTCCAGTTCCGGCGCGAGCGCCCGGAAAGCCACATCGAAGCGCACTTGGTCATTGCCGGCGCCGGTGGAACCGTGGGCGATGGCGTCCGCCTTCACGTCGCTGGCCACCGAGACCACGCTCACCGCCTGGCAGACCCGTTCCGCCGAGACACTCAGGGGATAGAGATTGCCGCGCAACACGTTGCCGTAGACCAGATAACGGAGATACCGGTCGAAGAGCTCGCTGCGGGCATCTAGGGTGCGGTGCGCCCGAGCGCCGAGTTTCGGCGAGAGCGTCTCGATGCGCTTC
>DATGHI010000220.1:0-16299 GCA_035308065.1 Gammaproteobacteria bacterium
TGCGCCAGCGGCATCGCCTCGCGGAGAAGGCCGACGACGACTTCTACGTGCGCGCCATGGACGCGCTGGTGAACACCGCCGATACGGTGGCGCTGACGGTCACGCTGCTGCTGGCGGCAGTGGCATCGGTGTCCCTGGTGGTGGGCGGAATCGGCGTGATGAACACCATGCTGGTAGCGGTCACGGAACGCACCCGCGAGATCGGCGTACGCGTGGCACTAGGCGCCACGCAGCGCGATATCGTGCTTCAGTTCCTCCTGGAGTCCATCCTGATGTGCATCAGTGGCTGCGCCGTAGGGGTAACCCTCGGCCTCGGGCTGTGCTGGATCAGCGAGCGCATCATCCACATGCCGGTGATCGTGCAGGGCTGGTCGATCCTGCTGGCCGTGCTCGTATCCGTGGCGGTTGGACTGTTCTTCGGCCTCTATCCGGCGCGCCGCGCGGCGCAACTCGATCCCATCGAGGCCCTGCGCTACCAGTGATGTCCTATAGACCGCGGTTCACGCAGACACGCGCCAAGTGCTCCTGGAGCACCACAGCGTCTTCGTCCATGAGGTGATAGGCCGGCTTGCTGTTGCGCAGCAGCATGACCGCGGTCTTTTCGTTGATCAGGATTACCTCGCCCACCTGCCCCTGGGGCGGGGCGATCTCCCACCCCGGCGCCGCCACCACCGCCTGGACATGGATGCGGTGGCTCAGGCCCTTAACCTGCATGTCGGCCACAGCCCGGGCGCTGCGCTCTGTGAGGGCGATAGTGTCGAGCAGCGCGAAACCGTCCTGGAACTCGATGGAGCGGCCGTTGATGCGGCTGATGTTGCCGAGCTTGCCCGGGCGGCGCGCCACCAGCTTGATGGCGAACACCCCGAACTTGCCCATGACCAGGTGATCCACGGTCACCTCGCCCAGCACCAGGTGGTGGAACACCCGATGGCCTTGCAGCGCCAAGCGTCCCAGCGTGCTCGCGAGGGCTCCGTGGGCATGGGCCGCATAGCGGCAGCGCCGCCAGCGCAGGGACACCCGCACCAGGAACACGCACCAGGTGACGAACAGGGCGCAGGCGAGGCCGAATAGCACCCACATCCACACGCCTTGCAGGCGCGCGACTCCGTAGACCAGCAGTGCGGCATAAGCGGCCAGCGCGGCACAGGCGGCGATGCACAGGAGCGATAGGTCGCGGTCCGCGTCTCGCAGTTCCCGCCTGGCCGCTTCCCCGGGCACCGTGGGCACCAGGTCCGCGAATGCACCCTTGAGGCGCAGGTAAGGCGCACTCCACAACAGGGGCCAACTCAGGGCCCAGGCAAGCGCGCCGGCGAACACGCCGGCGCTGAGCGTATTGATGACCGTAGCCAGATTCATAATTGGCCGCAGGAAGACCCCATTCACCCGGGGCAGATTATGACAGCCCTGCCGTACTGCAAAGCCCAGTGGCGAAAACGTCAAATCGATTTATGGTCGAATGGATATGTACAAAAGGCAGCGACGCCTTTTGGGGCGCCGTTCCCAAATACCGCCGCTGCGTCAATGCCAGGCGGCGAGAATCACTCCCATGACCACGAGGTACACGAGCTGGTAGCCCGCATCCAGCGACCAGGCCTTGAGGGACCGGTCCGAATAGACACTGGCGGTCAGCCCCGTGGTGGCCACGAAGGCGAGCCAGCACAGGAACCCGAGCTTCGCGCCCGCGACCACGGCGCTGATGTGGCAGATGCGCATCAGCACCGCCAGGAGCATGGACATCACCAGGAAGCAGGCGAAGGAAATGCCGTAAGCCTTGAGCATGCCCTTCTGCATGACCTGGATCTTCTCCGGCGTGTAGCCGTTCCAGGCAACCCATTGCTTGCCGAACAGGATCGGCGAGTACCACAGCCAGCCAAGCCCGAAGGCGACCACGGCCGCGACCACGGCCGCGAGAAAGTTGATGTGCAGGTATCCCATCTGATTCTCCTTCTCTCTTTATTGAAGACGGTTGCAGCTTCATTCCGCGAAAGAGGTCATTCGTCCTGGTAGATCTCCACCACTTCCTTGCCGTGGGTATCAATATAGGCCCGGTACATGCCCTCGGTGTTGAACGGCATGGCGATATTCCCATCGTGGTCCATGGCGATGGCGCCGCCGGTATCCTTGCCGCCCAGGTCCACCAGGTCGTGCATGACCAGCTGGTCCGCTGCCTGCACCACACCCATGCCCTTAAGCAGCATGAGGTCCGAGATGGACTTGGCCAGGCTCAGGCGGATGAAGAATTCTCCGGTGCCGGTGCCGGACACGCCGCAGCTCTGGCTGTTGGCATAGGTGCCAGCGCCGATGATGGGGGAGTCACCCACGCGGCCGTAATACTTGTTGGTGAGACCGCCGGTCGAGGTACCCGCCGCGAGCTGACCGCGGCGGTCCAAGGCCACGGCGCCCACCGTACCGTAGCCGCGGGCGGCGGTGCCGGGATAACTGTGCTGGGAAGAAGCTTGGGGCGCGTCGTTCTTCTTTTCCTCTTCCAGCGCCTTCTGCAATTCATCCCAACGGTGCTGGGTGAAGAAATAGCTGGCAGGCATGAGCGTCATGCCCTGGGATTGGGCGAACTCCTCGGCGCCTTGACCCACCAGCAATACATGGGGCGTCTTATCCATAACGAGACGCGCCAGGTCGATGGGATTCTTGATGTGTTCCACCGCCGCCACTGCACCGGCCTTGAGGCTCGAGCCGTCCATGATGGCTGCGTCCATCTCGTTCTTGCCGTTGTGGGTGAACACCGAGCCCTTGCCGGCGTTGAACAACGGTGAATCCTCCATCACGCGGATGGCGGCCTGCACCGCGTCCAGGCTCTCCCCGCCCTGCTTCAGCACAGCGTAACCCGCCTCCAGGGCCTGCTTCAGGACGGCGCGGTACTCAGCCTCCATCTGCGGCGTCATGTCCTTGCGGGACATGGTGCCGGCACCGCCGTGGATGACGATGGCGATGGGATGGTTCGCGGTTACGGGCGGCGCAGCAGCCATGCTTGCTACCGGGAAAAACAGGAATAAAGAGCATAGCAGGGAACGCATATCCGCCTCCTCATTCGCCGGCAATTGTCATTTCATTGATCAGGATCGACCCCGTCCGGATGCTGCCGCGCAGGTCCACGTCGCTGCCCACAGCGCCGATGGCGCGGAACATGTCTTTGAGGTTGCCCGCCACGGTGATCTCCTCCACCGGGTAGGCGACGGCCCCGCCCTCCACCCAGAATCCCGAGGCGCCGCGGGAATAGTCGCCGGTGACGCCGTTCACCCCCTGGCCCAGGAGCTCCGTCACCACCAAGCCCGTGCCCATCTTCCTGAGCAGGCCGGCGTAATCGTGTTCGCCCGGCTTCACGATCAAATTCCGCACGCCTCCCCCGTGGCCGGTGGTCTTGAGCTTGAGCTTGCGGGCGGAATAGCTGTCCAGCAGGTAAGTGGTAGCGACGCCACGCTCCACGATCTCCCGGTCGAGTGTGGCGACACCCTCGTTGTCGAAGGCGGCGCTGGCGAGCGCGCCCTTCAAGCGCGGCCGCTCCGAGAACTGCACGAACGCCGGAAACACGGATTTGTCAGCTGCGCCCAAGAGGAAACTCGACTGGCGGTATTGGGCCCCGCCGCGCATGGCGCCGAGGAAGGAGCCCACGAGGCCCCGCGCCAGTTCAGGGACGAACAGTACCGGCGCCTTGCGCGTGGACAGGCGGCGCGCCCCCAGGCGCGCCACGGTGCGTTCCGCGGCCTTGACGCCCACCGCCTCCGGCGCCTCCAGCGCCTTCACGTCGCGGGCGAGGGTGTACCAGTAGTCCCGCTGCATGCTGTCGCCAGTCTTGCCGATGACCGAGCAGGTGATGCTGTGGCTGGTGCTCTCGTAACCGCCGACGAAACCATGGCTGTTGGCGTATACGCGCAGGCCGCGGTGGGTGGTGACGGTGGCGCCCTCCGAGTTCTCGATGCGTTGGTCGTAGCCGCGGGCGGCATCTTCGCAGCGGCGCGCGACGTCGATGACCGTTTCAGGCTCCGGGTCCCAGGGATGGGAGAGGTCCAGGTCCGGCAGGTCATGAGCCATGAGTTCGGCATCCGCGAGTCCGGCGCAGTCGTCCTCGGCGGTGTAGCGGGCGATGCTGCAAGCGGCGCGAACGCTCTCGCGCACGGCCGTCGGCGACAGGTCGGCAGTGCTGGCCGCGCCCTTGCGCTTGCCGAAGTAGACTGTGATCCCGAGTCCCCGGTCGCGCTGGTATTCCAGGGTCTCCACCTCGCCCAGGCGCACCGTCAGCGTGAGGCCGGATTCCACGCTCACGCCGGCCTCAGCCTGGCTCGCACCCAAGTCGCGGGCCTCGCGCAACACGTCCTCGACGCGCGCTTCCAGCTCTGCCTGCATCACCTCCGGTGTATCATGAGTGCCCTTGGCGCGCATCGCGTATCCGGTCCCGTCGGATGGAAAGGCGCATTCTACCCGCATCCGCATGAACCACGAAGAAGAACACCTGGAAGACCTGCCCGAGGGCCCGAGCAAATCGCAGCTGAAGCGCGACATGCTGGAGCTGCAGGATCTGGGTAAGGAATTGGTGAAGCTGCCGGCGCACCAGCTCACGGCGCTCGACCTCCCGGAGAAACTCCAGGACGCCTTGGAACTCGCGCGGCGAATCACCAGCCACGGCGCGCAGAAGCGCCAGCGCCAATACATCGGCCGGCTGCTACGCGACCTGGATGCGGCGCCCATCCGCGCGCTCCTGGAGCAGCTCAAGGGTGCGGACCGGGTATCCAAGGCACGTTTCCAGGAGAACGAGCGCTGGCGCGACCGGCTCATCGGCGAAGGCGACGCGGCCCTGGCGGAGTTCCTGGCGCGCCACCCGGAAGCTGACCGGCAGCACCTGCGCCGCTTGGTGCGCGCAGCGGCCCAGGAAGCGGCCGCCGGCAAGCCGCCTCGCCACGCGCGGGAACTGTTCCGCTATCTGCAGAGCCTGGGCTAAACGGTTTATGTGCAACCCCGGAGCGGGTAAAATACGTCGATGAAGGCATCTAAAAAGCCGCTGGTCGGCGTCATCATGGGCTCCAGGTCCGATTGGGAGACCCTGGAGCACGCGGCCAACACCCTCGACCTGCTGGACATCCCCCACGAGACCCGGGTGGTCTCGGCACACCGCACCCCCGACCTCTTGTTCAAGTACGCCGCCTCGGCACAGAAGCGCGGCATCCAGGTGATCATCGCAGGCGCTGGCGGCGCCGCCCATCTGCCGGGCATGACCGCCGCCAAGACCAACCTGCCGGTGCTGGGCGTGCCGGTGGAATCCAAGTCCCTGGCCGGCATCGACTCCCTGCTCTCCATCGCCCAGATGCCCGCCGGCATCCCTGTGGGCACCCTTGCCATCGGCAAGGCGGGTGCGGTGAACGCGGCGCTGCTCGCAGCCGCCATCCTCGCCACCCGCTCCGCGCCCATCCGCAAGCGCCTCGAGGCATTCCGCCGCGAGCAGACCCGCAATGTGCTGAAGCACCCCGATCCTTCGCGAAAAAAGTAGACCTCCATGGCCATCGGGAATATAAGGACCATCGGATGCGTGGGTGCCGGCCAATTGGGAAGGATGTTGGCGCTCGCCGGCTACCGACTCGGCCTCAAGTTCGTGTTCCTGGACAAGAGCGCGGACGCGCCCGGCGGCCAGATCGGCGACATCATCCTGGGGGAGTTCAGCGACCCGCAGAAGATCGCGGAACTCGCTTCCAAGGTGGACCTCATCACCTACGATGTGGAGAACGTGCCGGTGGAGGCGCTGGCGCTGATCCCCAAGGACAAGCCTTTCCTCCCGCCCGTCAACGTCCTGGCTGCGAGCCAGGACCGCTTGTCGGAGAAGAAACTCTTCCAGGATCTAAAGATTCCTACGCCGAAGTTCCGTCCCGTCACCGGCATGCTGGAATTGGAGCAGGCGGTACAGGAGATCGGTTATCCGGCAGTGCTGAAGACAAGGCGCTTAGGTTACGACGGCCGCGGCCAGCGGGTGATCCGTGGTCCCGCGGAATTGGGCTCCGCGTTCAACGCCCTCGCCGGCGTGCCGCTGATCCTGGAGGAATTCATCTCCTTCGAGCGGGAGGTGTCCATCATCGGCGTGCGCAACCTCGAGGGCGAGACCGCGTTCTATCCGCTCGCCGAGAACACTCACCGGGACGGCATCCTCCGGCTTTCCATCGCGCCCTACCCGGACAAGCGCCTACAGTCGCTGGCGCAGAAGTACGCCCGTCGCGTCATGGAGCATTTCAGTTACGCCGGCGTGTTCACCATCGAGTTCTTCGTCAGGAAGGGCAAGCTCATTGCCAACGAGACCGCGCCGCGGGTGCACAACTCCGGCCACTGGACCATCGAAGGAGCGGTGACCGGCCAGTTCGAGAACCACATGCGCGCAATCCTGGGCCTGCCCCTGGGGGAGACCTGGGCCGTGGGCTATTCAGCGATGGTGAACTTCATCGGCTCGATGCCGCCGCTGGAAGCGGTGCTGCAGATCCCCGGCGCCCATTACCACGACTACAGCAAGGAGCCGCGGCCAGGCCGCAAGCTGGGCCATGCGACGCTAGTGTGCAAGACCCGGAAGGAACTGCTGAATCGTCTGAAGAAATTCCCAGGCCTGGATAATTAACCCGTTCCGCCGACGGTAATCCCGTCGATTCTCAGGGTCGGCTGACCCACGCCCACAGGCACGCTCTGGCCTTCCTTGCCGCAGGTACCCACGCCCTCGTCGAGCTTCAAGTCGTTGCCCACCATGCTCACGCGGGTGAGCACGTCTGGGCCATTGCCTATCAGCGAGGCACCGCGCACCGGTCGGGTCACCTTGCCGTCCTCGATGAGGTAGGCCTCGCTCGCAGAGAACACGAACTTGCCATTGGTGATGTCCACTTGGCCGCCGCCGAAGTTCACGGCATACAGGCCCCGTTTCACGGAACGGATGATCTCCTCCGGGTCGTGGGGCCCCGGGAGCATGTAGGTGTTGGTCATGCGCGGCATGGGCAGGTGGGCGAAGGACTCGCGTCGGCCGTTGCCGGTGGGGCTCACACCCATGAGCCGCGCGTTCATCTTGTCCTGCATGTAGCCTTTCAGCACGCCTTTTTCTATAAGCGTGGTGCACTGGCTAGGCGTGCCCTCGTCGTCCACGTTCAGGGAACCGCGCCGGTCCTTCAAGGTGCCGTCGTCCACCACGGTGCAGAGTTCGCTCGCCACCTTCTGCCCCACCTTGCCGGAGAAGGCCGAGGTGCCCTTGCGGTTGAAATCGCCCTCGAGGCCGTGGCCGATGGCCTCGTGGAGCAGGATGCCGGGCCAGCCGGGGCCGAGGACCACGGTCATGGTGCCCGCCGGAGCGGGCGTGGCCTCCAGGTTGACCAGCGCTTGGCGCACCGCCTCCCGGGCGAGCTTGAGCGCGAAATCCGCTTCCAGGAAGCGGCCATAAGCGTAACGCCCGCCGCCGCCGGCATAGCCCTGCTCGCGGCGGCCGTCCTGCTCCACGATGACGCTGACGTTGAAACGCACCAGGGGACGCACGTCCGCCGCGAGGGTGCCGTCGCTCGCCGCCACCAGCACCGTGTCGTGCACGGCGGCGAGGCTCACCATCACCTGCTTCACCCGCGGGTCCATGCGCCGCGCCTGTGCGTCCACCCGCTCCAGCAGTTTCACCTTATCGGCGTCCTGCAGCGTCGGCAGCGGATCCAGGGGCTGGTAGAGGCGCTGGGGGGCGTTGGGGTTCCAGGCCTTGAGGCCGTTCTGGCCGCCGGAGCGCGCGATGGCGCGCGCCATGTCCGAGGCGCGGGTCAGAGCCGGCAGCACGATCTCGTCGGAATAGGCGAAACCCGTCTTCTCGCCGGCCACGGCGCGCACGCCCACGCCCTGCTCGATGCTGTGATTGCCGTCCTTGACGATGCCGTCCTCCAGCGCCCAGGACTCGTGGCGCGAGAGCTGGAAGTAGAGGTCTGCGTTGTCCACCTGGTTGGCCAGGAGCCGGTCCAGGAGGCCGGCCACCTGCTTCTCATCGAGACCGGTGGGCGACAGCAAGGCTTGTTCGGCGATCTTCAGTGCGTTTTGCATGAGGTCCTGGGGATGAATGCGGGGAGGGACTTAAGGATATCTGGGGCGAAAAAAGTCATTTTAAACCAGGCGGCGATGTTTGAGCGCCGGGAACTTGGCGCGCAGCCGCGCCTGCTGGGCCGGGTCCAGGGTGGCGGTGACGACGCCGGGGTCGGCACTGCGGCGTTCCGCCAGCAGCTCTCCCCAGGCGTCCGCGATGAGGCTGTGGCCCCAGGTTTCGCGGCCGTTGTTATGCCGGCCCGCCTGGGCCGCGGCGATCATGAAACACAGGTTCTCCACCGCGCGGGCGCGGGTCAGGAGCGCCCAATGGCGTTCGCCGGTGGTGCGGGTGAAGGCCGAGGGTACGGCGAAGAGCGTGGCACCCTGCGATTGAAGCGCCCGGAATAGTTCCGGGAAGCGCAGGTCATAGCACACCGCAAGGCCGAGTTTGCCGAAGGGCGTCGTCACCACCACGGGCTTCGTGCCCGCCTCGGTGCGCGCTGACTCGTGATAGCTCTCGCCGCCGCCCACCTCCACGTCGAACAGGTGGATCTTGTCGTAAAAGGCGACACGCCTACCATGGGGATTGTAGACCGGGCAGCGGGCGTGGACGCGCTCGCGGGAAGCCAGCACCGGCAGGGTGCCGCCCACGATCCAGGCCTTGAGTGTCTGGGCCTTGTCGGCCAGGAAGTCCTGGATCCGGCCGCTGCCGTCCACCTCGCCGGCGGCGACGCGCTCGGCGTCGTCGCGCACCATGAGTGCGAAGTTCTCCGGCAGCACGATGAGCTCGGCGCCCCCGGCGGCGGCCTTGGCCATGAGCCGACCCGCTTCCCGCAGGTTCACGGTGACGTCACTGCCGGAGGTCATCTGGATGGCGGCGACCGGGTGCATCAATCCTCCACCCGCAGTGAGATGCTGTCCTCGCCCTGGTCAGCGCTCACCCGCTTTTCCAAGTGGTCCGAGGGCACCCCCAGCGCCACGAGCCAGTCGGCGAGTTCGCCGGCCCAGAGATTGCCCACGTCGCTGCCAGCATGCACCACCACGATGCGTGCGTCCGGGTGGGCGATCCAGTCCTCGACCGCGGCACGCAGCGGCGCGAGCTTCAGCAGGGCCGCACCGCTGCGCGGCAGCGCCCACTGGTCGGCGCTGATGCTGAACGTGTCGCCGCTCGCCCGCGCTTCGAGACCGGAAGCCGCGAGGAGCGCGAAACCCGCCGCCAGGAGCAAGGCTTTCAGTTTCACTGGGGTTTCGCCGCAGTGGCCGCCACGGGCGGCGTGCTGGCGAGCTTGGTCAGGACCGGGTTGCTCCAGCTGCCGGTGAGCTGGTATTTGCTCTGGCCGGCGGCGGTGAGTGGTTTCTTGAAGATCTGGGTCAGGAGCAGCACCACCGCACCCACCCCCACGCCGCCGGCCAGCGCGCCCACCACCGGCAGGGCCGAGCCCACGTTGGGATCCACGATGAGGATCTCGTCGAACTTCTGCTTGCCGAGGTCGGTGGTGCCGATGATGCTGATGCGCGCCGCCGGGCCCTTCATCTGCAAGTCCTTTGTGGCAGCCACACCGTTCTCCAGGGTGAAATCCCCTTCGATGCTGTCGTAACCGAAGCCCTTGCTGAATACGTCGCTGAAGTTGAGCAGCAGCCGCCGCGGCAGGGCGTTCAAGCTCAACAGGCCGAATACACGGCCCGCGCCGGGCTGCACTTCTGTAAGCTGGCCGTCCGCAAGTTTGATGCTGAGGGTGCCGCCCAGGCTGTCCACCACGTCGCCGAAGGGGCTGTCGTGCCAGTTGAGGGAGGCGACGATGCTGCCCTTGTCGCCGGTGATGCCGGCGTCGTAACCCAGGGCCCTCAAGGTCTTCTCCACGTCCTTGCCCTCCACGTCGGCGTTGATGGCAGACGTATGCAGGCCCGCGGGTGTGACCTTCCAGGTACCGTCGCCGCTTACGCTGAAAGTCGGCGCCGACACCTTCAGGTTCTCCAGCGCCACGCCGTCCGGCTGCGGCACCAGCGTGAGGGTGACGTTGTCCATGGACATGTCACCGTACACGAGCTTGCGGCTGGAGAAGCGCACGGCCGGCACACGCCGTGGATCGAACTTGGCGGCCGAAGCCTTGGGCGCCGACGGGGACGCAACGCTGGCGGCCGCGGGCAGGGTGGTGGCGCCGGCCGGGGCCGGCGGCTTGGTGAGCGTCACGCGGTCCATGTCGAGGGCGATGGGATGGTCCGCATCCACGGTGAAGGGCAGCAGGATGCTCCCCGCCAGGGACGCGCTGTCCAGCCGTGCCTGCCAGACGTCGCTGCCCCGGTCGAGGTCGAGGTGCAAGCCGTCGATGTTCTGGTCGAGGCCAGAGAACCGACCGATGTCGAGGTCGAGGCTGCGGAGATAGGCAGGCAGCGGCAGTTCGAAGCTGGTGGCGCCGTGCTCGGGGGCGGGAGCCGCCGCCGCAGCGGCGGCGATCAGGGACTTCCAGTCATCCCAGGCGAACTGCTGCAAAGCGCCATTGACCGTGAGACCGGGCGTCTCCGGAAGCTGGGCACTGCCCGCGCCCAGATGCAGGTTGCCGCGATCCAGCTGCCAGCCGACCTTGCCCTGAGTGAAATCCAACCGCGCCTGGGCGGCGGCGCCGTAGCCTCCCGTCACTTCCATGCGGCCATCGCCCAGGAGCCTGAGGCTACCCATGAAGGACAGGGCCTGGTCGGCACTCTTGGCGAAAGGAGCGGCCAGTCCCACCGCCAGGCCCTGCAGGTCAGAATGCAGGTTGAGTGCGAGCCCGGCGGTGCCGGCGGCGGGATCGTTGGGCACGTTGCCGTCCAGTTTCCAACCGGTTTCGCCGCTCAAGGCACCATTGCCGAGCTTGAGCACCGAGGCCAGTGCTTCGCCATGCATGCGGCCGCGGGCATTGAAGACGGTGATGTCTGCCTTGCCCGGCTTCGGATGGATGGCGATGGTTACGGGCCCATCCAGCAGCCGGCCGTTCAGCCCCGGGGAGCCGAATCCGTCACCGCTGAAGCCGACGTCGCCGTTCAACTTCTGCACGGCGAGGTCCGGCAGGTCCTTCAGATCCACGCTCACGTCCTTGAGCATGGCCTTGCCGTCGAGCACGAATTTCTGCGGATCGGTCACGGGCAGCTTGAGCGCGAGGCTGATATCGGTCTCGCCCTTGGCTTCCAGGCCGTCCAGAGTACCGCCGAAACGCCGTTTGAGCGGACCGTGGCGCAGGAACTCCAGGCCGTTCTCGGCGTCGCCGCGGGCGGCACCCTCCACCTGCAGCACGCCGGTGGCGAGGTCGGCGAACCAGGCATGGCTCGGGAGGATGTCGTCTCCCATGACCTTGCCGCCACGCGCGTGGGCATCCAGGCCCTGGTCCAGAAAGCGCACGTCCGCGTCCAGCTCTTTGAGCGCCGGCCAGCCGGGCGAGTAATCCAGCTCGCCGTGCACCAAGTGGAACTGGATGTCGAAGGTGCCGCCCTTGCCGTCGCGATAGGGGAAATCCGAAGTCTTGCCGTGGATCGAGACGCTGCCGCTGTCCACCTGCCCGGCCTTGATCGAATCGTCCAGCCACTTCACCACGTCCTTGGGCATGATGCCTACAGGGAAATATGCGGACTTGTTGTGGGCATCGGCACGGTCGACGGTGGCGTCCAGGTCCAGGACCGGCGCGCTGCCGTCCGCCGGGAAGAACATGCCGCCGTGGCCGTGACCCGCGCCGTCGGCATTGACGGCGGTAAAGCCGTCGCTGGCCACGCGCCAGCCGCCCGGCTCGTGCGTGACGCGTGCGGTCATATCCAAGGAATCGGCGTGCAGCGGCGCGCGGAACAACGGCGTGAAATCGACGCTCAGATCGCGCGAGTCGAGCATCACGCTACCGCCCATCTGGTTCAGGTCCAGAGCGCCGTCCACGCCGGTGAAACCAGGCCAGCCTTCGGCGGCGCGCACGCCCAGGTCGAGGAAACGCCCTTTCACCGACCACTCGCCCAGGGACTTGCCGTCCCACTGGAGCTTGAACTGCGAGTCGGAGATGTCCCCCGCGGGTGAGAAGGCCAGCAGGCGTTGCGTGTCGGCGATGGACGGCGGCAGCCAGCCCGCCAGTACCGTGAGGTCCTGCAGGCGCAGGAAGCCCACGTCGCCGGACCAGCTGTCCACAGCGCCATGGGCGTACTCGAGGCTGAAACTGCCCGCGGGCCAGCTGGCATTGTGGCGCTGCAGTTCCAGATTCTTGCCCTCCAGACGCCAGCCGGTCTGGGTACGCGTCCAGGCGACGCGCCCTTGCAGCAGGCTAAAGCCGCCGGCGGAGGACGTGGGGAAAGCCTGGGGGGCAGTCGCCAGGTTCTCCGCGTCCACGTCGGCCACGGCAAGGCGCAGCTCGCCGCCGCGGGCAGCCGCCTGGGCGTCCAGATCCATGCGCCCGCCCGTGAAGCGGCCTCCGTATTCGGGCCAATAGCTGAACCAGCGCGGCAGGTTGAGCGCCACGCCTTGAACGCGCGCGTGCCAGTCCCAGGCCTTGGGGTCGATGTCTTCGCCGGCGATACTCGCCTGTATCCTCAAGCTGCGGCCGAAAACCTGGGGCAACTGCACGTCGCCCTCAATGTCATGACTGTCCGCCTCGTTGTCGATACTGAGATCCAGTTTCTGGAATACCGCGGGCGCCGGCATGCGTGCGTCCACGAAAGTGAGCTCGCCGTTCTTCACTACCAGGACGGCGGGCTGGGCGAACAAGTCACGCAGCGTTTGTTTCCAGTCGGTCGCGCCCGTCTGGGCCCCTTCTAAGCCGACGATGCTGAACACGCCGTGGGCGTCGCGCTGCACCTCCAGCTGCGGCGCCACCAGCTCTATGCGGTTGGGCGCCGGCAGCTTGCCGCGCAGGAGGCTGCGGATGCCGACGCCGAGTTGTACTTCACGGGCGGCGATCACCACCCGGCTGCGGTCGTGGCTGAAGATGCGTACGTCCTCCAGGGTCACCTCCGGACCGCGCCAACTCCACTCGGCACCCATGGAGCGGATCTCCACGGGGCGCTGGATGGCGGCGCTGGCCCACTGCTCCACCTGCACGCGGTACGTTGGCACCAACGGTGTCAGCAGCCGGAACAAGCCCGCTACGGCGGCCATGAGGATGACCACTAGGGCGAACAGCCCCGCGGTCCACCTCCAGAGGCGGACTTGCCAGCGGCTCATACGGCGCTATTCCTGCGCATCAGATGGGCACCACGTCGAATTGTTCCTGTGTATATAACGCCTCAGCCTGCAACCGGATGGGCCTCCCCGCCCGTGCCGAGATCTCCGCGAGGCTCACGGCCTCCTCGTCCAGCAGCAGGTCCACCACCTCCTGGGCCGCCAGCACACGCAGTTCCAGGGCGTCGGTCTGGCGCGCGGCCCTGAGCACTTCGCGGAACACGTCATAGCAGACGGTCTCGGCGCTCTTCACGGAGCCGCGCCCCTCGCAGGTGGGGCAGGGTTCGCAGAGCACGTGCTCCAGGCTCTCGCGGGTGCGTTTGCGCGTCATCTCCACGAGCCCCAGGGTCGAGACCGCGGTCACCTGGGTCTTGGCGTGGTCGTGGGCGAGGGCTTGCTGCAGCGCGGCGAGCACCGCCTGCTTGTGGGGCTCCTCGGTCATGTCGATGAAATCGATGATGATGATGCCACCCAGGTTCCGCAGCCTGAGCTGGCGTGCGATGGCCTGGGTCGCCTCCAGGTTGGTGCGCACGATGGTGTCCTCGAGGGTGCGGTGGCCCACATAGGCGCCGGTGTTTACGTCGATGGTGGTCATGGATTCGGTCTGGTCAATGATCAGGTGGCCGCCGGACTTGAGCGGCACCTTGCGCTCCAGCGCCCGTCCGATCTCTTCCTCGATGACGTGCTGCTCGAAGATGGGTCGCGCACCTGCGTATTCGGTGATGCGCGCGCTCAAAGAGGGCATGAACATCTCGGCGAACTGGCGCATGCGCGCGCAGGTCTCGGCGGAATCCACCTGCACCGACCGCACACGCTCGCCGGAGATATCCCGCAGGATGCGCACCGCCAGCGGCAGGTCCTCGTGCACGAGTGCGCCAGGCTTGGCCTGCTCCGCCTGGGCCCGGATGTTGTCCCAGAGCTTGTTGAGAAACAGCATATCGGCGCGCAGGGCCTCGGGCTCGGCTGCTTCGGCCGCCGTGCGAGCGATGTAGCCGCCGGGGGCGAGCTCCGGGGCAAAGGACTCCAGCAGGCCCTTGAGACGCTCCCGCTCCGTCTCGTCCTCGACGCGCGTGGAAAGTCCGATGCCGGAGCCGTAGGGCATGTACACCAGGAAGCGGGAGGGGATGCTGACTCGGGTGGTCAGGCGTGCGCCCTTGCTGCCGAGTGGGTCCTTGAGCACCTGCACCAGCAGGTCCTGGCCCTCGTGGAGCAACTCGCGGATGTCCGGGTGTTCGGACTCGGGCGGCAACTCGGCCGGTGTCCGGGCGATGTCGGAGGCGTGCAGGAAAGCGGTGCGCGCCAGGCCCGCTTCCACGAAGGCGGCCTGCATGCCGGGCAGCACCCGGGTGACCTTGCCCTTGTATATGTTGCCCACCAGGCCGCGGCGGCGCGTGCGCTCGACGTAGATCTCCTGCAATACGCCGCCTTCCAGTAACGCCACCCGGGTCTCCCGCGGCGTGACGCTGATCAGGATTTCTTCGTTCATGTTGTCACTTCGAAAGTAAGGGATGAGTGATGTCATCTGCCCTCGCTGATGACATGACTCAGGCCTCACAGCAGCTTCACACCCGCCTTCCGCAGCAACGCCGCGGTCTCGAACAGCGGCAAGCCCACGACATTGCTGTAACTGCCCTCCAGGCGTTCCACGAACACTGCGCCCAGCCCCTGGATGCCGTAGCCGCCCGCCTTGTCCCGGGGCTCGCCGCTCGCCCAGTACGCTGCCGCCTCCGCTGGCGGGATGGGACGGAAGCGCACCACGGTCGAGCAGAGGGCGGTGTCAAGGGCGCCGCCCTTCCACAGCGCTACCGCCGATAATACTTGATGTGCACGGCCCGAGAGCCCAGCGAGCATCCGTAGGCCCTCCTCCTCGCTACGGGGCTTGCCCAGAATCGCCCCGCCCAGCACTACCTCCGTGTCCGCCGCCAGTACCGGCAGCCGGGGGGACTCGAGGCGCTGGGCCGCCGTCTCCGCCTTGAGGCACGCGATCCTGAGAACGTAATCGGCCGGCGCCTCCCGAGGGCTCGGCATCTCGTCCACGTCCGCCGCCGTCACCTCGAACCCGAGCCCCAGCTGCTCCAGCAGTTGCCGGCGGCGAGGGGAGGCGGAGGCAAGATAGAACTGCGGGCCCATCAGGCGCGGTGGTAGGGGTGGTTTTTCAGGATGGACCAGGCGCGGTACAACTGCTCTGCCACCACCACCCGCACCAGGCCATGGGGCAGAGTCAGGGGTGACAGCGACCAGCAGAAGTCCGCTTTCGACAGGCACTCGGGCGCGAGACCGTCCGGTCCGCCCACTAGCAGGGACTGGTCGCGGCCCTCCTGCAGCCACTGGTTGAGCCGCTTCGCCAGCGCCCCGGTGTCGAGGACCTTGCCGTGCACATCGAGCGCCGTGATACCGGCTCCCTCCGGCAGCACCGCCAGCATCTTCGCGCCCTCCTCCTGCATGGCCTTCTTGGCATCGCCGCTAGTGCGGCTGGTCCCGAGAGGTATCTCCTTCAGCAGCAGCTTGCACTCGGAAGGCAGGCGAGCGGCGTAATCCTTGAAACCGTCCTGCACCCAGGACGGCATGCGCGTGCCGGCGGCGATCAGATGGATGCGCATGCGCCGCTCAGGAACCGGCGGCGGCGCCCAGTTCCGGCATCCAGAGCTTCTCTAGGTTGTAGAAGTCCCGCACCTGGGGACGCATGACGTGCACCACCACGTCGCGCAGGTCCACCAACACCCACTCGCCGCCCTGCTCGCCTTCCACGCCCAGGGGCTTGGTGCCGCGCTCGCGCACCTTGTCGAGGACGTTGCGCGCCAGTGACTTCACGTGGCGGTCGGAGGTGCCGCTGACGACCACCATGAAATCGGTGATGGCGGTCAGGCCGCGCACGTCGAGCACGCGGATGTCCACGCCCTTCATGTCTTCCAGGGCCTGGACCACCAGGTCCTTGAGCTTCTCCGGTTCCATCTCCACTCCTTACCTATAGCAATCCGAATCCCGTATCAGCACGCGCACCGCCTCCGGCACGAGGTAGCGCAGGTCCCGTCCCGCGGCGGCGGCGCGACGCAATTGGGTCGAGGAGATCTCCAGCTGCGTGACCGACTGCAGCAGCACCGCACCCGAGGGAA
>DATGHI010000221.1:0-4822 GCA_035308065.1 Gammaproteobacteria bacterium
GCGCGGTCAGCGCCGGACCTTGGGGGAATCGTCGCCGTGATGCTTGTGGGCGAGCTGGCGGCTCAGGGGAATGGTGATGTCGCTGTCCGGCCGGGCGCCGAACACCACGATGGTCTTGCCGGCGGCGGTGATGAGGCCGTGCTCCTCCAGGGACTTGAGCACGCGCCCGGCCATCTCGCGGGAGCAGCCCACGATGCGGCCGATCTCCTGGCGGCTGATGCGGATCTGCATGCCGTCCGGGTGGGTCATGGCATCCGGCTGCTGGCAGAGGTCCAGGAGCGTGCGGGCGATGCGGCCGGTCACGTCCAGGAAGGCCAGGTCGCTCACCTTGCGGGTGGTGCGCTTGAGCCGCGCCACCAGCTGCCCGGCGAGCTCGAACAGGAGATCCGGATCGCTGTGGGCCAGCTCGCGGAAGCGGGTGTAGCTGATCTCGGCCAGGCTGCATTCGCTGCGGGTGCGCACCCAGGCGCTGCGCCGCGACTCGTCCGCGAACAGGCCCATCTCGCCGAAGAACTCGCCGCGGTTGAGGTAGGCCACCACGATCTCGTTGCCGTCCTCGTCCTCCACCACCACGGTCACCGAGCCGTCGATGACCAGGAACAGGCTGTTGGAGGCGTCGCCCGCATTCACCACCGGCGTCTTCGACGGGAAGTGCCGGATGTGGCAATGGGTGACGAACCGGTCGAGCACCGGGATGTCGAATTTCTTGCTCTGCTCCAGGTTCATCACAAGGTCCGCGAGGTGGAAGCGGTACTAAACTAACATGTTTATGTAGCAAGGACGCTCCGCCGCGTAGTACGACTTATATGTCTGTTTTGCGATATATAACAACACGTTAGGGATGAGAAAGACGGCGCGGAGACAGGCGGCTAGAATGGCGCGCCGTATGCATCCACCGGCGCTTGGAAGGTGAGTTCCCGTGTCGAAGATGAGCCTCTTGTACCTGGTCACCGGCGTGATGGCCTGCGTCTACGGCGCGATGCTGCTGTGGAGCGCGAAGAACGCGGATGCGGAACCGGGCGCAGACCACTGGCTCAACTCGGAAGAGGTGAAGCAGAGCCGCTTCAACTCGCTGGAGAACATGCGCTACTTCATGAAGCCGGAGCGCAAGAACATCAGCTTCAGCCGCAGCAAGGGACGAGCGTACGCGATGCTCGCGGTTGGACTCGCCTTGATAGTGATGGCGTTCACCTGAGCGCTTCTGGAAAGATTTCGCGGAACATCCGGTTTACGCCGAGGTCTGTAAGACCATGCAGGTCAGCTATCTCGATTCCCTGGACCGGGCCGTCGCCGTGCTGCTGAAGCAGGCGCCCATCCGCGAGTCCATCGCGCGCCTCAAGGGCGAACTGCAGACATCTCCGGAACCCTTCGTCTGGGCCACGTTGGATTGCCAGCCGCTCGCGGGCATCCTCCCGCCGCAGATCCTGTCGGCGTGGATATTCGTCCTGCGGCGGGACGTCTGGTCCGGCGCCCATTTCCATCCCAACAGCATCCAGCACATGGTGGTGGTGGAGGGGCGCGGGCGCTCGAAGATCGCGGGTGAGGAGAGTCTGATGCTCCCCTACGGCACCCCGGGGCACCCGCCGGAAGCGGCCTGGCAGGTGATCGAAAAGAAGGTGACCCACGAATTCCTGCCGGAAGCCGCCGACATGGTGGTGATCTCGTTCCATACCTGCGCGCCGGACGAATTGCTGGAGATCGAGAGCGGCACGGGACATGCCCGCGTCTACGAAGTCAGGAATTGACGGTTCAGATCCAATAGGCCGTTTCGGTCATCACTTTGGATGTCAGCTGCATGAACAGGCGCACCGGTGCCGGCATGGGCATGCCGCCGGCGCGCTTCGCGATCTCTCCGTGGTGGGCTTCGTCGGTCTTCATCTGTTCCAGGATGGCGCGGCTGCGGGCATCTTTCTCCGGCAGGCGCTTCAGATGCCCTTCCAGGTGTTCCACTACCTGATGCTCGGTCTCGGTGATGAACCCCAGGCTCAACTTGTCGCCGGCGAGGCCCGCCAGGGCGCCGATGGCGAAAGAGCCCAAGTACCAGAGGGGATCGAGGCGGCTCACGGGCGCGTCCAATTCCTTCAGGCGTTGTTCGCACCAGGCGAGATGATCGATCTCTTCCTCCGATGAGTGCGCCATGGCGCTACGCACTTCCGGGTCCCGTGCCATGAATGCCTGGCCCTGGTAGAGAGCCTGGGCGGCGATCTCGCCCGCATGGTTCACGCGCATCAAGCGCCCCGCCTCCTCACGCTCCGCCTCGGTGAGTTCCCCCTCGGCCTGCTTCGCCGCCGGATTCGGGCGTCCTGCCACACTGCTCCCAGGGGCGCCGGCGGTGCGCAGCGCGTGGTTCAGCTCCGAGAGCAGGCGGTCCAAGGGGGTCAACTGACGTGTGGTCATAAATCCAATTATAAGACAGGTCTAAAAACGATGAATTTTGCTTCCTGGCTAGGCGCGCGAGGTGAGCAGGAGGGTTCGCCGCATGCGGCGAACGAGCACACAGGGACGTGTGCTCTGGGCCGCAAGCGGAGCTGGATGCGTAGCGCAGCGCTCATCAAGAGCGCCCGTCGCTCCCGGGCATCCTGCCCTCCCACGACGTTAGGCCATCCTGGCCGTCACGACGCCAGGGAGCAAAAGGCGCGTTTTTATATGCCTGGGCGGTACATGGACTCGGGCAGTTGCTGGGCGAGTAATTCCACGGGGTGCATGACGCGGATCTCGAGGCCCCGGCGGCGCAGGGCGGCACCGAGGTGCAGGGCGCAGCCCACGTTGGAAGTCACCAGTGCATGCGGTTGCTCCGCGGCGATGGCGTCCACGAACTGTTCGGCGAAGGCATCCGCCTGTTGCGCCTGGGTCAGCATGTAACTGCCGGCGGCGCCGCAGCAGCCGAGGGAAGCGGGCAGGGCCTTCACCTTGAGATCGGGGATGAGGTTCAGGAGTTTCAGCACCGCCTCGTCGCCCTGGAGCACGTTGCGCAGGGTGCAGGGCTGCTGCACCAGCACGCGGGCCTTCCAGGGCTGGAACTCGATGCGCGGGATGATGTCGTTACGGGCGAGATAGGACGAGATATCTTCGGCCCGGTAGGCGAGATCCACGCCGTCGTCGCCGACGATCAGCGGGTAATCCTCGAGGGTCGCGAGGCAGCCGCTGGCGGTGCCGAGCACCGGCTTGCCGTCGCCGAAGGCCTTGAGGTTGTCGCGGGCCAGCGATGCGGCCTGGGCACTGCGGCCCGCGTGCTGGTCCATGGCGCCGCAGCAGACTTGGCTTTGGGGCACGCGCACGTCGACGCCGATGGCATTGAGCACGGCGATGGCCGCGACGCTGACCTGGGGCTGGGTCATGTCCGCGACGCAGCCCAGGAACAAGGAGACCTCTAAGCCCAGGGACTTGCGCGGGGCGTAATGCTCGCGCCAGGCCTTGGGCGGCGGCACCGCGGGCGCGAGTTGCAGCAGGCGCTTCAGGAAGGCGGGACCGAAGCGCTCAGCGAGGCGCGCCAATCCTGAGCGCTGCGCGAGCCGCAGGGAGCGGTGCAGCAGCCGGCGCCGCAGGGGACGGCGCATGTGGGACGCGAAGTGACGTGCGACCCAGGGTTCCTGGTAGCCGCGGCTCCGGAGCTCCACGCGCGCCGCATCGATGAGTTTGCCGTAAGGGACTTCCGCCGGGCACACGGCTTCGCAGGCGCGGCAGGCGAGGCAATGGTCGAGGTGCTCCGCGAGTCGCGGGCTCGCTTCGAGGGCGCCGGTGGCCAGGGCCTGCATGAGGGCGATGCGCCCGCGGGGCGACTCGCCCTCGTCCTTGGTGACCCGATAGGTGGGGCAGTGGGGCAGGCAGAGCGCGCATTTCACGCACTTGTCGGCGTCGGCCAGGGGAAAAGCAGCGGACATGGGCTAATGATACAAGGGACGCCGCCGCTCGCACGCCGGAGGTAGAATGGTGCCCGTATGTCCTATTACAAACACCACATCTTCTTCTGCAGCAACCAGCGGGACGACGGCTCGCCCTGCTGCCAGAACCATGGGGCTGACGCCCTGCGGGACTACGCCAAGAAACGGGTGAAGGAACTGGGGCTCGCGGGTCCGGGCGGGGTGCGGGTCAACAAGGCCGGCTGCATGGACCGCTGCAGCGAGGGGCCCATCGCCGTGGTCTACCCGGAAGAGGTCTGGTACACCTATGCGGATAAGGACGACATAGATGAGATTGTGACCGAACATCTGCAGCACGGCCGCATCGTCTCACGCCTGAGGCTTCCGAGCCGTTAAGCGCCTGATTTTGAAGCCTAAACACCCCCGGGCTTGAGTCCAGAAACCGGTCCAAAACCCTCCTAAGCGCTTGAAAAACAAGGGTCTCCCCGGTAAGATTGCCGGCTCTTTTGACGCCCCCTTTTGGAGTTCCAGGTCCATGAAGACGTTTTCCGCCAAGAACGAGACGGTCAAGCGCGACTGGTACCTCGTCGACGCCACCGGCAAGACCCTGGGGCGCCTGTCCACCGAGATCGCCCGCCGCCTGCGCGGCAAGCACAAGGCCGAGTACACCCCGCACGTGGACACGGGCGACTACATCGTCGTGATCAACGCCGGCAAGGTCCACGTCACCGGTAACAAGCTGACCGACAAGATGTACCACTGGCACACGGGCTACATCGGCAACATGAAGCACACGAGCCTGGGCAAGATGCTGCAGGAGCATCCCGAGCGCGCCATCGAGACCGCGGTGAAGGGCATGCTGCCCAAGAACCCGCTCGGCCGCGCCATGTTCAAGAAGCTCAAGGTCTACGGTGGCGCCGAGCACAAGCACAGTGCCCAGCAGCCCCAGAAACTCGATATTT
>DATGHI010000222.1:0-6463 GCA_035308065.1 Gammaproteobacteria bacterium
CCACGGGCCTGGTCGATGCGCTCGAAGGCTGCACAGAACTCCTCGTCCGCCACCAGGCTTCCGTCGACCCGCAGCCGCTCGTTGTAGCGCAGCAAGTGCGGTGAGGTGTAGGCGCCGGTGTGGTAGCCGGCGGCCCGTAATATGGCTTCCAGCAGGGCGACACAAGAACCCTTGCCGTTGGTGCCGCCCACCGTGAGCACGGGAAAAACCGGGCGGGACAGGCCCATGGCTTCGAGCACGCGCTGCACACGCTCCAGTCCCAGGTCGATGGGATTAGGGTGCAGCTGTTCCTGCCAGGTCAGCCACTCTTGGAGGTTCTTGAAACGCATGCGTCGCGCAGCCGCGCGGAGGGGATTCTTAGGTGTCCGAATCCTGGGGCGCCGGTTGGCGGGTGAGAGTGGCCAGGAGGGCCGCGAGTCGGTCGCGCATCTC
This sequence comes from Gammaproteobacteria bacterium, assembly GCA_035308065.1. Taxonomy (GTDB): domain Bacteria; phylum Pseudomonadota; class Gammaproteobacteria; order Natronospirales; family REEB76; genus DASUBN01. The sequence goes on from DATGHI010000222.1 coordinate 433, forward strand.
GCGCCTGTCCACGATCATATCCACGGCGCCGTGATCCATGAGGAACTCGCTGCGCTGGAAGCCCTCCGGCAAGGTCTCGCGTACCGTCTGCTCGATCACCCGCGGACCGGCGAAGCCGATGAGCGCCTTGGGCTCGGCCACGTTCACGTCGCCCAGCATGGCAAGACTCGCGGACACGCCGCCAGTGGTGGGGTCGGTGAGCACCGAGATGAAGGGGATGCCGGCGTTGGCCAGCCTCGCCAGCGCTGCACTGGTCTTGGCCATCTGCATCAGCGAGATCAGGGCCTCTTGCATGCGCGCCCCACCGCTGGCGGAGAAGCACACCAGCGGCGCACCCTCCTCCAGGGCTGCGCTGGCGGCGCGCACGAAGCGCTCGCCCACCACCGAACCCATAGAACCACCCATGAAGCGGAATTCGAAGGCGCAGGCGACGACGCGCATGCCCTTCAAGCGGCCCTTCATGGCGACCAGCGCGTCCTTCTCGCCGGTGGCCTTCTGGGAGGCGACGATGCGGTCCTTGTACTTCTTGCTGTCGCGGAATTTGAGCGTGTCCACCGGCTCGATGCCAGCGCCGATCTCGACGCCGGTTCCGGGGTCCAGGAAGGAATCCAGGCGCTGCCGCGCGGTCATGCGCATGTGGTGGCCGCATTTTGGGCAGACGAAGAGGTTGCGTTCCACCTCGGCGCGGTACAGCACCGAGTTGCACTCGTCGCACTTGGTCCATAGACCTTCAGGCACGCCGCGCCGGCTGGAGCGTGCCTCGGTATTGATGCGCGAAGGGACGATCTTCTTGAACCAATTCATGCTAACCCCTCGTGATTCGTTTCAGGCCCGACCTGCGCGAGCGGAGTCCATGGCCTGCCGCAAGCCAGCGACGAAATCCTGCACTTCCGCGGTCATGCGCGCGGTATCGTCCTGGTGCTCGGCGATACGGCCCACGATCGCGCTGCCGACGATCACCGCATCGGCGACACCGGCAAGCGCCGCCGCTGAAGCGGCATCCCGCACACCGAAACCTACACCCAGCGGCAGGGTCGTGTGCCGGCGCAACTCCGCGAGCCGCTTGCGCACCTCCTCCACGTCCAGGCGCGTGGCACCGGTGACGCCCTTCAAGGACACATAATAGACGAAGCCCGAGGCGGTTTCCGCGATGCGCCGTGCACGCGCCGCGTCGGTGGTGGGTGCCAGCAGAAAGATCGGGTCCAGGTTCCGCGCGCGGAGCAGCCCGGCCAGGGGCTCCGCCTCTTCCGGCGGCATGTCTACGGTCAGGACGCCGTCCACGCCGGCATCAGCGGCCGCGGCGGCGAAGGCCTCCGCACCCATGGCTTCCATGGGGTTGAGATAGCCCATGAGGATGACCGGCGTGTCCCGGTCAAGCTTGCGGAACTCACGCACCATGAAGAGCACGTCCGTCAGCCTGGTGCCGGCGGCCAGCGCACGCTCGCAGGCGGCCTGGATCACCGGGCCGTCGGCGCTGGGGTCGGAGAACGGCACGCCGAGTTCCAGCGCATCCGCACCGGCCTTCACGAGCGCGCGCATGAGCGGCACAGTGACGCCCTTGCAGGGATCGCCGGCAGTGATGTACGGCACCAGCGCGGTCCGACCCGCATGCTTCAAAGCGGCGAAGCGGGCGGTGATGCGGCTCACAACTCGATACCCTCCCGCGCCGCCACGGTATGGATGTCCTTATCGCCGCGACCAGACAGGTTAACGACGATGCTCGCGTCGGGTTTCATCTTGGGCGCAAGACGCATGGCGTAAGCGAGCGCGTGGCTCGACTCCAGCGCCGGCATGATGCCCTCGTCACGGGTCACGACGTGGAAAGCCGCCAGGGCCTCCTCGTCGGTGATGACCTCGTAACCCACGCGCCCGATATCCTTGAGCCAGGCATGTTCGGGACCGACGCCGGGATAATCGAGACCGGCAGAAACGGAATGGGTCTCGGTGATCTGCCCCGCCTCGTCTTCCAGCACGTAGGTGCGGTTGCCGTGCAGCACGCCCGCACGGCCACCCGTGAGAGAAGCGGCATGCCTGCCGGTGGCAAGGCCGTCGCCGCCCGCCTCCACACCATAGAGCTTCACCGGATCGTCGAGGAAAGCATGGAACAGGCCGATGGCGTTGGAACCGCCGCCCACGCAGGCCACCAGCGCCTCCGGCAACCTGCCTTCCGCGGAGAGGATCTGCTGGCGCGTCTCCTCACCGATGCAGGCCTGGAAGTCGCGCACCATCATCGGATAGGGATGGGGCCCGGCAACGGTACCGATGATGTAATAGGTGTCGTCGACGTTGCTCACCCAGTCGCGCATGGCCTCGTTGAGAGCATCCTTGAGGGTGCGGGAACCGGCGGTCACCGGCACCACTGTCGCGCCGAGCAGCTTCATGCGGTAGACGTTGATGGCCTGGCGCTGGATGTCCTCGCTGCCCATGTACACCACGCATTCGAAGCCGAAGCGTGCCGCTACTGTAGCCGTGGCCACGCCGTGTTGCCCTGCTCCAGTTTCAGCAATCAGCCGCTTCTTGCCCATGCGTTTCGCCACCAGCGCCTGTCCCAGGGCGTTGTTGATCTTGTGGGCACCTGTATGGTTCAGGTCCTCTCGCTTCAACCACAGTTTTGCGCTGCCGCAGCGGGCGGTAAGCCGCTCGGCGAGATACAGGGGCGAGGGCCGGCCGACGAAATGCCGCAGATGGGCCTTAAGCTCCGCCTGGAAAGCGGGGTCGCGGCGACACTGCTCGTACGCCGTACGCAGTTGTTCCACCGGTCCCATGAGGGTCTCGGCCACGAAGCGTCCGCCATAGCGGCCGAAGTGGCCGCTCGCGTCTGGCAGCCGGCGTAGCGAGTCCCGCAGGCTCGGATGCTCAAGCGGCCGCGACATTGTTGACCTCGTTCACGAAGGCCTCCATCTTCGACGCGTCCTTGATGCCTGGCCGACTCTCCACCCCGCTCGACACGTCCACTCCGTAGGGCCGGACGATTCGGATGGCAGTGGCTACGTTGCCGGCGTTGAGACCACCGGCCAGGATCAGCGGCGGCCCAGCTACCTTCGGGATGTAACCCCAGTCGAAACTCACGCCGGTGCCGCCCTTCTGTCCCGCGGCATGGCTGTCCAAGAGCAGCGCCGCAGCGCCGGAATGGCGCCGCGCGTATTCCGCGATGTCGGCGCGGCTGCCCATGGGCACAGCCTTGATATAAGGACGGCCGAAGCCGCGGCAGAATTCCGCCGGTTCGCCGCCGTGAAACTGCAGGAGCTCCACGCGCACGTTATCCAGCACCGCCCGCACCGCGGCCTCCTCTGGATCCAGGAACAGAGCGGTTACGGTCACGAACGCGGGAAGGGTCGCCACCAGGTCGCGGGCCTGGCCCACGTCCACGTAGCGCGGGCTCTTCGGATAGAACACGAGGCCGATGGCATCCACCCCGAGGTTCGCCGCGGCAACCATATCCTCGTTCCGAGTCATCCCGCAGACTTTGATCCTGACACGCAAACCATCACTCCTGTTTCGAATGCCCCGCAAGGTTAGCAGAAAACAGCGCTCCCACCGGTACAGGAACTGCGAACTCTGCCGGATATTCCACCGCCGTGAGACAGAGGCCGTTGGGCGATGCGGTCACTCCACCCAGACTGCGGTCACGGCCTTCCAGCACCTGCCGCGACCATTGCGGGTCGCGCTTGCCCTCACCCACCGCGATCAGCACGCCAGCGATGTTGCGCACCATATGGTGCAGGAAGCCGTCCGCCAGCGCATCGATGACGACACGCTCGCCATCGCGGCGCACATCCAGCCGCTTCAGGGTGCGCACGGGTTGCTTCGCCTGGCACTCCACCGAGCGGAATGCGGAAAAATCGTGCCTCCCCAGCAAGTGCTGCGCCGCCGTCTGCATGCGCATCGCATCCAGGGGACGGTGTATCCAGGTGAGCTGCTCGCGCATCAATGCCGGACGCGTATCGCGGTTCAGGATCACGTAGCGGTACTGGCGGGCCATGGCCTTGAAGCGCGCGTGGAACTCGGTCGAGACCTCGCGTATCCAAGTCATCGTCACGTCGGGAGGCAGGTTGGAGTTGACGCCCAGAAGCCAGCCCCGCAGGTCACGGCGCGCGTCGCTGTCGAAATGCGCTACCTGGCCGCTGGCATGCACCCCGGCATCGGTGCGCCCTGCGCAAGTCGTGTCCACCGCATGGTCTGCGACCCTGCCCAGGGCCTCCTCGAGACAGGCCTGTATGGTGCGTCCCTCGTGGGCCTGGCGCTGCCAGCCCATGAACGCGCTACCATCGTATTCAAGGCCGAGTGCGAAACGCGTCATGCTTGAATCCGTTTGGACCTGGGGCCGGGGGTGGAAACGATTCCGCCGCAGCTCCCCGGCGGGAGGCTGCGGCGGCGATATCCGGGCCGTGGCTTTGGGCGTCAGGAGACGTGTTTCAGCAGCTCCTGGGCTTCCTGTTTCTGCTGGGGATTGCCCTCCCCGATCACCTCTTCGAGGATGCTCTTGGCGCCGTCGGGATCGCCCATGTCGATGTAGGCGCGGGCCAGGTCCAGCTTGGTGCCAATCTCGCTGATGCTGCCGCCGCCCGCCTCTTCGGCCGCCGCGGCGACCGGCTCCGGCGCGGCCGGCTCTGAACCTTTAGGTGGGCGGATGGCCATGGTCTTGTCGTGGCCGGGGTCGGCGGCGTCTTCCACCTGGGGCGGCACATTGGTGTTCACGAAAGACGCCAGGTCGTTCAAAGCCTTGTCAAATTCCACCTGGGAATCGGTGCCGAAATCGGTGGCCACGGTGGGCTCGTCGGTGCCCATGGTTGGCGCCGCTTTCTTTTCTGCGACCTTGGGAGCCGCCGGGGTGGGCTCGAAGTTGAGGTCGCCCATGTTGAATTCCAGGCCGCCGTCCGCAGCCGGGGCAGCGGCAGGAGCCGGGGCCGGCTCGGGAATCGGGGGCTCCAGATCCGGAATGGAGAAATCCATGGAATTGTCGGCGGCAGGTGCCGCCGGGGCGGGTGCCGGAGCTTGCAGCGGTTCGGAGGTGAAGGCGCCGCCCAGGGCGTCCAGGTCACCGACCACGGTGCCGGTGCCACCGCCGTCGAGCGCGATGTCAACGGCGCCAGCGCTGCTGGGCGCGCCCGAAGCGGCGAATAGGGTTTCGCCCGGCGCCACCTGGCGGCCCATGATGGCAACGCTCTCCCAGTCCTTGTCCGGCGAATCGCCCATGCCCGCGCGTAGCTTCTTGGCTTCGCCGACGAAGTTCGTCTTGTCGCCTGCGGTGAAGAACACTTCGAGTAACTTGAGCTGTAGTTCGCGGCGCCCGGGTTCCTGGCGCAGCGCCTTGCGCAGCACATCGGCTGCCTGGTCGTAAAGACCGTAGGCCATGTGGAAGTCCGCCTCGGCCATGGGATCGGAGACGTCGAGCTTCGCCGCCCCGCTATCGGCGGGCGCGCCACCGACCATGGTATCGCCCGTCGGCATGGAAGTCGGCGCGGCCATGAGCATGGTCTTGTCGCTGTCACCGCCGCCGGCCACCTCGGTGGCGGAGTCGGTGAGCACGGTCTTCTCCATCGCGTCGGCGGCGGCGGCGGACTTCTTCGCCTTGCCGGCCTTGGTGCGCGTGGTGGACGAACCCTCGGTGGTGTCGCTGCCGCCGGCCTGCTCCTGTTTCAACCAGTCCGCGCCCTTGATGCGCCCAGGCGCACTCGGAGTCGAGGATTTACCCTTGCGCTTCCTGACCATCACCACCAGTAGTACGACCACGGCAATGGCGATGAGACCGAACAGAGAGTAGATGCTGAAGACGAGATCCATGATCCCGCCGCCGGACTCCGCCGGAGCGGTCGTCGCCACGGGCTTGGGTGTCGGCGTCTCGGCCTTGGGCAACGGCACGTTGGTGGCAACCGCGGGAGGCGGCAAGAGCTTCGGGCTAGGGGCCGCTGACTGCTGAGCCGCCTGTTGCTGCACCGAGGCCAGCGCATTGTTCTTCACCGCGATCGGAGCCTGGCTCGCGGGCGGGGGCAGTGGAGGCGCTTCGGGGACGGCGTCTGCTCGCCGGGCT
>DATGHI010000223.1:0-10174 GCA_035308065.1 Gammaproteobacteria bacterium
TCCAGCAAGACCAAGACCGGCATGGTCTTGGGAACCCCGTCCTATATGTCCCCGGAACAGCTGTCCGGGGCCAAGGTGGACGGGCGTTCCGACCTATTCTCCCTGGGTGTTACCATGTACCAGCTCCTGGCCGGCCAATTGCCGTTCCAGGCGGACTCCATGGCGACCTTGATGTTCAAGATTGCCAATGAGCCGCACGCCCCGGTGACCGTGATCAGGGCTGAGTTGCCGGAGGCGATAAACGCCGTCATCGAGAAGGCGTTGCAGAAGGACCCGGCGAAACGCTATCAACGGGGTGCTGAATTCGCCAAGGACGTGCGCGCCTGCGCCGCCCAGATAAGCTAAGAAGAAGGCCGCGAGCATGAGCTATAAGGGCAAGTTGAATTTCGTCGGGCACACTGACAAGGGGATGGTGCGCCCGAACAACGAGGACTGCATCGGCACGGATCTCGAGACCGGGCTGGTGGTGGTCGCAGACGGCATGGGCGGCTACAAGGCCGGCGAAGTGGCGAGCGGCATAGCGGTCCAGACGCTCACGGAATTCATCACCAACGGTATCAAGGACGCCCACAAGCACCCGCCCGGCGCAGACAACTTCAGCGCCGAGAGCATGCTGCTCAAGAACGCCATCCTCAAGGCGAACGACATCATCCATCAGACCGCGAAGAGCCAGCCCCAATGCGAGGGCATGGGTACCACCATCGTGGCCTGCCTGTTCTACAATAACCGGGTGTCCATCGCCCACGTGGGCGACTCGCGTCTCTACCGCATCCGCCACGGCCAGTTCGAACAGGTCACTACCGATCATTCCCTGCTACAGGAACTCGTGGCCCGGGGGTTCTACACCCCGGAAGAGGCGCGCAAATCCCTGAACAAGAACCTGGTGACTCGCGCCCTGGGGATCGAGCCCACCGTCGAGGTGGACGTCCAAGAGGACGTGGTCCTTCAGGACGACCTGTACCTCCTGTGTTCGGACGGCCTCAACGATATGGTCGAGGACGCGGATATTTACTTAACCCTCAAGACGTTTAGTGCTAATCTTGAGACGGCAGCCCAACAGCTGGTCAAGCTGGCCTGTGACAACGGCGGCCGGGACAACGTATCCGTGGTCCTGGTGCAGCCGTTGAAATCGTTCGAGGCACAGCGCGGGTTCTTCGACCGGCTGACGGACTGGTTCTCTTGAGCCACGTATGGGGTACGACGGGCTAAACGAGAAATGATTTACCAAGAGGCAGACCCATGGGCAAGCTGATACTCACACTGGATGGCCAGGAACTGGCGCAGTACGAGCTCGAAAAAGAGCGGTACACCATCGGCCGCCTGGCGGACAACGACATCCATATCGACAACATGGCGGTGAGCGGACACCACGCGCTCATCATCAATATCCTCAAGGATTCATTCCTCGAAGACCTGAACAGCACCAACGGAACCTACGTCAACGGTAAGCTGGTCAAGAAACACGCTCTCCAGGAGGGCGACGTGATCACCATCGGCCGGCATGCACTCAAGTACATGAGCGGCAAGCCGGCAGCGGCGGCGGCCGGCGGTGATGGGGACGATTTCGAGAAGACCATGATCATCCGGCCCGGCACCAAGAGCCAGACCGGCGTGCCGAGCATGGACAGCGTGAACAAGGCCATCTCCGACGCGGGCGGCGCTCCCATCGACCAGGCCAAAGCCGCGGCGCTGCCGCGCGCCAAGCTGCAAGTGCTCTCCGGCGGCTTCGCCGGCAAGGAACTGGAACTCAACAAGGCGCTCACCACCCTGGGACGCCCGGGCGTGCAGGTGGCGGCGGTGACGCGACGCGCCGACGGCTTCTTCGTGGTGCACGTGGAGAGCGGTCAGGGTCAGGGCTTCCCCACGGTCAACGGCAAGGAGATTGGGGCCCAGGCGCAGAAGCTCGCCGACAACGACGTGATCGAACTCGCTGGCGTGAAGATGGGATTCTACGAGATGAAGTGAGCCGCGCCGGAAACCGGCGCGTCTATGCCTCAAACGCCCGCCTTCCTGGCGGGCGTTTTGTTTTCCGAGTCGACGACGATGGACTTCACCCGTTGGGTGACGCCGCAGAGGAGTTCTAACGGGATGGTGCCGGCCGCCCGGGCGATCTCTTCCACCGGCAGCCCAAGGCCCCAAGCCACCACTGGATCGCCTACGGCGGGATCGGGGACGGTGCGCAGGTCCAGCGCGATCATGTCCATGGCCACGCGGCCCACGAGCGGCACGCGCACGCCTTTCACCAGCACCGGGGTGCCGCTGGGGGCATGCCGCGGATAACCGTCGCCATAGCCGATGGCGGCGATGCCAAGCGTCATGTCCTGCGGCGCTACGAACGCCCCGCCGTAGCCCACTGCCTCGCCTTTCTTCAGGGTTTTCACCGCGATGAGCGTGGTGGCCATGGTCATGACGGGTTTGAGCCCGTCATCGGCACCGGCATGGCTGGGGAACGGCGAGGCGCCATAGAGCATGCTGCCAGGACGTACCCAGTCGGCGTGGCTCTGGGGCCAGGCGAGGATGCCGGCGGAGTTGGCGATGCTGCGCTCCGCCTGCATGCCGGCGGTGGCGGCAACGAACGCCTCCAGCTGCTGGACGGTCTTGGGATTGGAGGCCTCGTCAGCGCTCGCGAGATGGGTCATGAGGCGTACGGGCTTGCGCACTGCTGGCGCAGCGTTGAGGCGCCGCCAGGCGTCCTTGACGGTCTCCAGGGGAAAACCTAGGCGGTTCATGCCGGTGTCCACCTTGAGCCATACCGAGAGTTCACCCTTGAGCGCCGAGGCCTCGATGAGCTCCAGCTGGTAGGCATCGTGCACCACGAGTTCGCAGTTCCAGCGCGCGGCCTCCTCGAGTTCCTCGGCGCCGAACACGCCCTCCAGCAGCACGATGGGATGGGCGAGGCCGGCGCGGCGGATGGCCTGGGCCTCCTCGAGGCCGGCTACCGCGAAGGCATCGGTGCCGGTCAGGGCCTGGGCAGTCACAGCGATGCCGTGGCCATAGGCATTGGCCTTGACTACGGCCATGACACGGGAACGGGGTGCGAGCGCGCGTACGCGCTGCAGGTTATGACGGAGCGCGGAAAGATCGATGACCGCGCCGGTGGCACGGCTCATGGATAGCCGCCGTCCTCCACGGCATAGTTCTCGAAACGGGTAAAGGGGCCGAGGAAAGTGGCGCGCACGGTCCCCGTGGGGCCGTTACGTTGCTTGCCGATGATGATCTCGGCGACACCCTTGTCCTCGGTGTCCTTGTTGTAGACCTCGTCGCGGTAGATGAAGACGATCACGTCCGCGTCCTGCTCGATGGAGCCCGACTCACGCAGGTCGGACATGATGGGGCGCTTGTCGTCGCGCTGCTCCACGCTTCGGTTCAGCTGGGACAAGGCGATGACCGGTACTTTGAGCTCCCGGGCCAGGGACTTCAGGCTGCGGCAGATCTCGGAGATCTCCGTGGCGCGGTTCTCACGGGTGCCCGGCACCTGCATGAGCTGCAGGTAGTCCACCACCATCAGCCCCAGATTGTGGTCGCGTTTCAAGCGCCTGGCCCGTGCCCGCAGCTCAGTTGGGGCGAGGCCGCCCGTGTCGTCGATGTACATGGGCGCCTTAGACATGAGCGAGATGGCGGAACTCACCCGCTTCCAGTCCGCGTCGTCCAGCTTGCCGGTGCGCACTTTCTGCTGGTCGATGCGCCCGAGCGAGGAGATGAGGCGCATGGCGAGCTGCTCGCCGGACATCTCCATGCTGAAAATCGCGGTCGGCACGTTGGCGCCGATGGCGGCGTTCTCCGCGATGTTCATGGCGAAACTGGTCTTGCCCATGGAGGGGCGGCCGGCCACGATCACGAGGTCGCCCGGCTGCAAGCCGGCGGTCATGTCGTCGAAACGGTTGAGTCCGGTGGCGACGCCGGTGACGTGGCTGTCGGCGTGTACCAGGGTATCGAGCCGGTCCACGGCCTTGGCCATGAGTTCGTTGATGGGTACGTAGTTGCGGCCCATTCGGTCGCCACGCTCAGCGATCTCGAACACCGATTTCTCCGCCAAATCCACCAACTCCGCGGTGCTGCGCCCCTCCGGGCGGTAAGCGGCGTCGGCCAGCTCACCGCCGACGCGGATCAGCTGCCGGAGCACCGAACGTTCACGCACGATGTCGGCATAGGCACGCACGTTGGCGGCGGTCGGGGTGTCGCGAGCGAGGGTCGCGAGGTAGGCGAGCCCCCCGGCCTGTTCCAAGCGGCTCTGACCCTGCAGCCATTCGGCCAAGGTCACGGCATCGAACGGATGGTCCTGATTGGACAGCTCCGTCATCGCCCGGAAGATGAGCTTATGGTCCTGGCGGTAGAAGTCCTCGTCCACCAGGCGGTCGGCCACCCGTTCCCAGGCGCTGTTATCCAGCATCAGGCCGCCCAGCACCGCTTGTTCCGCCTCAACCGAATGGGGCGGTGTACGCATGGCCTCCAGGCCGGAGGCGATTTGATCGAGGCTCTTGACGGCGCTGGGCATGGATTTAGAGGTCTCCCGGTCATGCAAATTTAGACAAGGACAGGCGGCCGGGCAAACGCTGCGCGGAAGACCGCGGAACGGCCGGCCCCGGCCTGATGCAGACACACCCGCTTGCGCAGGCCACCTGGAATCTCTCTTGCTTTCAGGAGCTTAGCGGCTGACCAAATAATCGCCAATCCGACGCTCGCGCCAAAATAAAACGGGGGCTTTAACAGCCCCCGTTCGGATGCGTCTCTATGCGCGCTTACTCTTCGGCCACCACCGTGATCGTGATCTCCACGTTCACATCGGTATGCAGGTGGATCTCCACCTTATGTTCGCCGGCCATGCGTATCGGGCCCTGCGGCATCCGCACTTCCCGGCGCTCAACCTTCAACCCAGCCGCGGTCAGGGCCTCGGCGATGTCCACCGTGCCCACGGAACCGAACAGCTTGCCTTCCTGGCCGGCCTTGGCGTTGATGGTGACGGTCTTGCCCTCGAGTCCTGTCTTGCGCTGCAACGCAATAGACAGCATGTCGGCGGCGTGCTTCTCAAGCTCGGCGCGGCGCTGCTCGAACTCGGCGATGTTCTTCGCCGTGGCTGGCTTGGCCTTGCCGTGCGGAATCAGGTAGTTGCGGCCGTAACCGGCGCGTACCTTGACCTTGTCGCCCAGGTTGCCGAGGTTCTCGACCTTCTGTAGGAGAATGACTTCCATTGATGTCTCTCCTTCAGTGCTGATCGGTGTACGGCAGGAGCGCCAGGAAGCGCGCCCGCTTGACCGCCGTCGCCAGCTGGCGCTGGTAGTTCGAGCGCGTGCCGGTGATGCGGCTCGGCACGATCTTGCCGGTCTCGGTGACGTAGCTCTTCAGGGTCGCGAGATCCTTGTAGTCGATCTCCACCACGCCTTCCGCCGTGAATCGGCAGAACTTACGCTTACGGAAAAAACGCTGCTGTGCCATGTGCTTGTCCTCTCGGATTCTTTCGGATCACGCCTGTTCGGCGCGCGGTTCCTGATCGTCATCATCGCGGTCGTCGCTGTCGAAGCGCTCGGCGCGGCCTTCCTTTTCCTCGTCCTTCGGCTTGATTAGCGGCGAAGGTTCGGTGACGGCCTCTTCGCGGCGCACTACCAGATGGCGGAGCACGGCGTCGTTGAAGCGGAACATGCCCACGAGCTCATTGAGGGTGGCTTGGCCAACCTCGATGTTCATGAGCACGTAGTGGGCCTTGTGGACCTTGGCGATGGGATAGGCGAGCTGGCGGCGGCCCCAGTCCTCGAGGCGGTGCACTTTGCCGCCTTCGGACTCGATCATCGAGCGGTAGCGCTCGACCATCGCCGGGACCTGTTCGCTCTGGTCAGGGTGGACCAGAAACACGATCTCATAGTGTCTCAATCGAAGCTCCTTATGGACTGTCCGGCTCCCCGTCTAAGCGGTGGAGCAAGGTCTTACGGCGGGTCACGACGGAAGGGCGCGCATTATGCCGTAGCCCTGGGTGGCTTGCAAATTCAGGGCCTTACAGGAGCGCGTCCACCTTGACAGGCGGACCTGGGAGGCTATTATTAACCCTTAAGGATGAATAATGATTTTAGCTGTAAAGCCACTCGACATGACCCTCATGGCTCTGGCGGACCCTACCCGTCGGGCCATCCTGCAGCGCCTTTCCCGGGGTGAAGCCCGGGTCACAGAACTGGCGGCCCCTTTCCCCATCTCCCTGAACTCGGTGTCCAAACACATCCGCATCCTGGAGCGGGCGCGACTGGTGAGGCGGCGCCGGGCGGGCCGTGAGCACCTCCTCAGCCTGGAGCAGCAACCCCTGGAGGAAGCCGCCGCCTGGATGGCAGCCCAGCGCAACATCTGGAATGCCCGCCTCGATGTGCTCGAGGCGCTGTTGGAGGCGGAAGACGCCGCCGCAAGCCACAGAGATCCCAACCCATGAGTTCGAACCAAACAGTCACCGTGAAGGTCACCCGCCGGTTCAAGGCCAGCCCGGAACGGGTGTTCGATGCCTGGCTGGATCCCGCCAAGGCCCGCCTATTCCTGTTCGCCACGCCGACGGGGCAAGTGGTGCGCGCGGACATCGATGCCCGGGTGGGCGGCCGTTTCCTGATCGTGGACCGGCGCGACGGCGATGATGTGGCTCACGAAGGTGAATACCTGGAGATCGTGCGGCCACGCCGGCTCATTTTCACTTTCGGCGTGCCGAAGTACTCCAAGGAGTACAGCAGGGTGACCATCGACATCGTCCCTGCGGCAGGCGGCTGCGAGTTGACCCTGAGCCATGAGGGCGTGCTGGCGGAGTACGCGGACAAGACTCCGGAAGGCTGGGGCATGATCTTCGACGGACTCGCAAAGCTGCTCTGAACAGAAGCTGACGAAGTCCGAAAACGGCGGGTAGTGCAAGGGTACGCATGCTATCTCTAGCGGCGTCGCAACCCTGAAGGGATATCTCCATGATCCGTTATCTGCTCGTGCTCGCCCTACTGGGCGCCGGCCTCTCGGCGCAGGCCGAAACCCAACTCGCCACGGCCGCCGCCGGTCACGGCGGTCCCTACTGCGCCACGCCCGAATATCATCAGCTCGACTTCTGGATAGGCGACTGGGACACCATCGACATGCTGGACCATCCGGATGGTAAGGGCCCGTCCATCGCCCGTGCACGCATCGAACCCATCCTGGGCGGTTGCGCATTGCACGAACTCTATGAACAGACCGATGGCCTGGTGGGACAGAGCTACAGTCTCTACGTGGCCTCACGCAAGATCTGGCATCAGAGCTGGGTCAATAACGGCGGCGGCCTGTGGTTGCAGGAAGGCACGTTCGACAAGAACGGCGTGCTCACCATGACCGCCACCACCATTAGCAAAGACGGCACTGAAGTGCACCACAAGATCACCTGGGCCAAGCAGGGTGATGCCGTGCGCGAGACGTCCGTGACCTCGAAGGACGGCGGCAAGACTTGGACTGCGGAGTTTGACTGCTTGTTCGTTAAGCACAGGGATTGATCAGCCTTGAAGACGGGGCGCCTCCGCGAGGAGGCGCCCTTTTCATTTCTTCTTCGGCTGGCGCTGGCGCAGTGCCTCGAACAGCGCCACCCCCGTAGCGACGGAGACGTTCAAGCTCTCCACGCTGCCGGCCATGGGCAACTTCGCCAGGAAATCGCAGTGTTCCTTGGTGAGGCGGCGCATGCCCTCCCCCTCCGCGCCCATGACGATGGCGAGGGGGCCCTTGAGATCCAACTCATAGACGGACTGGTCCGCCTCCCCGGCGAGACCCACGAACCAGATGTTGCGCTCCTTGAGATCGCGGAGCGTGCGAGCCAAGTTGGTGACCTGGAAGAACGGCGTCATCTCGGCCGCACCGGAAGCTACTTTGCGGGCCACGGCGGTGAGGCCCGCTGAGCGGTCCTTCGGCGCGATGACCGCGTGCACCCCGGCGGCGTTGGCGGAACGCAGGCAGGCGCCGAGGTTATGTGGGTCCTGTACACCGTCCAGCACCAGCAGGAACGGCGGCTCATGGAGCTTATCCAGCAGCGGCATGAGTCCACCCTCGTCCCGGAGTTCGGCACCCTCCGCTTCCGCCGCTACGCCCTGGTGACGAGCGCCGTCCGTGAGGCGGTCGAGTTCTGTCCTCGGCACCCGTAGCAGCTTCACTCCCGCCTTCTGGGCGAGTTCTGCCACCCGGACGAGGCGCTCATCGCGACGGCTGTCCAGCACCCATAGGGCATGCACCGTGCCGCCGCCCTCCAGAAGAGCGGTGACGGCGTGCAGACCGTAGATGAGTTCTCTCGCTTTCACCGTGCGGACCCTAGCGCCGGCGGCGCGGCTTGCGTGCCGGGGCACCGGAGACCAGCTCGAAATCGATCTTCCTCTCATCCACGTTCACCGCCGCCACTTTCACCCGCACCGGATCCGTGAGACGGAATACCCGGCCGGAGCGCTCCCCCACCAGACGGTGGCCCACCGGGTCGTGGTCGTAGTAGTCGTTGGGCAGGGACGTGACGTGGATGAGGCCCTCCACGTAGAGGTCCTTGATCTGCACGAACAGGCCGAAGTTGGTGACTCCGGTTATGAGCCCGTCGAACTCCTCGCCCTGCTTGTCGCGCATGTATTCGGCCTTCAACCGGTCCAGGGCGTCGCGGGTAGCCTCGTCGGCACGCCGCTCGGTCATGGAGCAATGGGAGCCCAGTTGCTCCATATGGCCGGTGGAATAGCCGAAGTTACGCTCGTTGCCGCCGCGCAGAACGTGGCGGATGGCGCGGTGCACCAAGAGATCTGGATAGCGGCGAATGGGTGAGGTGAAGTGGGCATAGAACGGCAGTGCCAGACCGAAGTGCCCCACGTTCTCCGGCGTGTAGACCGCCTGGGCCAGGGAGCGCAGCAACACGGTCTCGATGAGGTGCCGGTCTGGACGATCCTTCACTTTCGCGAGTAGCTGGGCGTAATGGGCGGGCTCGGGTTTCAGGCCGCCACCGAGGCTCAAGCCCATGGTGCCGAGGAAGGCGCGCAACTTCTCCAGGGACTCCGCCTGGGGCCCGGCGTGCACACGATAGAGCGTCGCGAGCCTGTGCTTCGCCAGAAACTTCGCTGCCTGGACGTTGGCGGCGATCATGCATTCCTCGATAAGCTTATGGGCGTCGTTGCGCACCGTGGGCCGGATGGCGGCGATGCCGCCCTGGTCGTCGAATACCACACGAGTCTCGGTGGTCTCGAAATCGATGGCCCCCCGGCGCCCGCGGGCTCGGGCCAGCACCTGATACAAGGCATGGAGGTTCTCGAGGTGCGGCAGCAGCGGCGCATACTCGCGGCGCAGCTTGACCTCCTTGTCCACCAGGATCGCGGCCACCTTGGTGTAAGTGAAGCGCGCAGCGGAACGCATCACCGCCTCGTGGAAGCGGGCGCGGCTAACGTCGCCCTGCTGGTCCACATGCATCTCACAGACCATGCAAAGGCGGTCTACCTGTGGATTGATGGAGCAAAGACCGTTGGATAACACTTCCGGCAGCATGGGGATGACGCGGTCGGCGAAGTACACGGAATTGCCGCGCTTGCGTGCCTCCTGGTCCAGGGCCGTATCAGGTTGGACGTAATGGGAAACGTCGGCGATGGCCACCAGCAGACGGAAACCTTGGCCCTCACGCTCGCAGTAGACCGCGTCGTCGAAGTCGCGGGCATCCTCACCATCGATGGTGACCAAAGGGGTGCCGCGCAGGTCGAGCCGGCCCTGCTTCGCCTGTTCCGGCACGTGGGGATGGAGGCCGTCGACGTCGTGTTCCACCCCCGCGGGGAAGGCATGGGGTAGCGCGTGGGCATGGATGGCGAGTTCAGTGGCCATGCCGGCGGCGTTGCGTTCACCCATGACGCGGCTGACGCGGCCGATGACCTCGCTGTGCTTGCTGGGTTGCTGGGTGATCTCCACCACCACCATCTGCCCGGAGCGAGCGCCACTGCGCTCCATGGGCGGGATCTGCACTGTGTGGGCGATGCGCGCGTTGTCCGGCACCACATAGCTCACGCCCTTCTCTTCCACGTAACGCCCGGCGAGCTCACTGGTGTTGCGCTCAAGCACATCCACCAGGGAGCCTTCGGCGCGGCCACGGGCGTCGCGGCCCTGGACGCGCACCACCGCCCGGTCGCCGTGCATGAGTTCGCGCATCTGCCGCGGCGGCAAGAAGATGTCATCACCACCTTCATCGGGCTTGAGG
>DATGHI010000224.1:0-2995 GCA_035308065.1 Gammaproteobacteria bacterium
AGTGCAACCAGCCCACGAGCTTCCAATATAGGCCCTGTATCTTTAGGAACAGTTTCATGGTCGCCCTCGGAGAGTCGTTATTCAGAGATAGAAACCGGTGAGGATCTCTTCCTGCACCAGATTAGCGAACTGGCGTTCCACGTCAAACCCGGGCTCGGCCTCCAAGGCTTCGCGGCAGGCCACCTCGAAAGTATCGCCGCGACTAAGGGCCGTGAGGAAACGGCATTCACCCGGTGTGAGGCGGCGCATGTAGACGTCGAGTGCCGGACGGGCAAAGAGCACGGATTCGCCGGGACCCTCCAGCTGCAGGGTCTCTTGCGGTTCCTCCTGCTGGCAATACTCCCAGATGCTGAGGATCGGGAAACGCGAGCACAGCATTCGGGCTGCCGGTTGATGGTGGAAATGCAATGCCGGCTGCAGTTCCGCCGGCACCGCTGCCAGGGCCTCGAGGTCCATGGGCACATGGGGCGGGGCCATGGCGGTCTGCAGGCGCCGCCACTCCAACGCCGCCATGTCACCCAGATAAGGCAGGGTCGCCGCCGGCGCATATTTGTTGAGAAACAGCGGGAAGGCGCCGCCATAGTCCTGGATGTTGCCCGTCCGGGAAGGATTGGCGCGGATATAGGCGTGCGCGGCGACGGTGAAGAATTTGTCCCCCACCAGACGCTGGGTCACGGGATAGACGGCCTGCAGGGCTGCGAGCAGCGCGCTCTGGATGTTGTTGCGGTAGACCTGCAGGCGCCGGACACTGGAAAGGCCTTCGGCGCGTAGCGGCAGCTCCACGGCCTCCGGTTCGCGCAGGGCGTGCGCGAAGCGGTGCTGCAGTTCAGGCAGCGACAGCACGGCGGCGCTCGAGATGGGTTCCAGCCCGCGCAGCTTCGGCGAGCAGGGTCGCGAGAGCCGGCAGGTCGTTATCCCACTCGATGAGGGTGGGTTTGGGACCGGTCAGGTCCAAAGTGTAGTCATACAGGTCCCAGACGGCATTGGCCACGGGCCGGCTGTGGCTGTCGATGAGGATGCTCCCGCCCTCCACGTCCTGGCGCACATGCCCCGCCAGGTGGATCTCGCCCACGTCGCGTGCGGGGATGCCGTCGATGTACACGCGGGGGTCGAAGCCGTGATTCATGGCGCTCACGTAGATGTTGTTCACGTCCAGCAGGATGCCGCAGCCGGAACGGGCGGCGACTTCCCGCAGGAATTCCCACTCGGAGATGCTGGAATGCTCGAATTCGAGGTAGCTCGACACGTTCTCGACCAGTATCCGGCGCCCCAGACGTTCCTGCACCACGGCGATGCGCGCAGCCACGTGCACCAGGGCTTCCTCGGTATAAGGCAGTGGCAAGAGGTCATGGAAATGGCTGCCACCCGACGAAGCCCAGCAGAGATGCTCGGACACCAACGCGGGGGCGAAACGCTCCACGGCGAGCAGGAGCTTGTCGAGATGGACTTCATCCAGGGGATCGGCGGATCCCAGGGACAGGCCCACGCCGTGCAGGCTCAGGGGGTAGTCACGGCGGATCTGCTCCAGTTCCGCCACCGCGCGGCCGCCGGAGGCGAAATAGTTCTCGCTGTGCACCTCGAGCCAGGCGACCGCAGGTAGTGTGGCCAGGAACTCAGGGAAATGCGGTGCCCGGAAACCGATCCCCGCTTGCGCGGGGATCGGGTCGGGAGTGGAAGACACCTGTCTTTCCACGCTGCGCCCGTTTCAGCTCAGCCCTTCTTCGCGGGGGCGGTGGTGGTGCCGCCGGCGATCTTCTGGCACAGGCCCTTTGGCAGGTACACGAAGGCATCCACCTGTCGGTCCTTGCCGGCAGTACCGGCGCAGGAATTGCTGGCGGTGGCGCAGTCGTTCTGGTGGGCCGCGGCCACGCCGTAGCACTTCTCCTGGGCCGGCTTGTCGGCGGCGATGGCGGAAGCAGCGGCCAGGGCCACGGCACCGGCCACGGCGGCGCGGATGGCGATCTTGACGTCTCTATTCATGAGCAAATCCTCCTCGGGGGTTGGGAATGCGGTAGCCACGTCCAGATTACTCGAAACCCGTCCGGACGGAGACACAGGGAAAAGCCGCTTCCGTGCCGCCCAAGACCCGGGGCCCCCGGGATTTGTTACACCTGGAGGCGCTTTCCGCCTGATTTCATTAGGTAATCCTGGGTTCCTCGGGTATAATGCGCCCCGAGTTTGACGTGACGCGATCCGGTCTCAAGTCCCGCAAACCTGTCGCGGCATACCCTCTCAAGTATCCCCGATCCTCTTAGTACCCACTTTCATGCCTGGACCGGCAGTGCGCTGATATGCGCCAGCAGGCTTCTCCAGGAGCAAAAATGTCATTTTCTTCCCTCGGCCTCACGGCCGAACTCGTGCGTGCGGTCGCTGATCAGGGCTATACCGAGCCCACCCCGGTGCAGGCACGCGCCATCCCCGTGGTCCTCGCCGGCCGTGACCTCCAGGCCGCCGCCCAGACAGGCACCGGCAAGACCGCAGGCTTCACCCTGCCCCTGCTGCAGCGCCTGCAGGCCTCCCCCGGCCCCTCCGGCGGCCATCGCCACCCGGTGCGCGCGCTGATCCTCACTCCCACCCGCGAGCTCGCGGCCCAGGTGGCGGAGAGCGTACAGACCTACGGCAAGCACCTGCGATTCTCGAGCGTGGTGATCTTCGGCGGCGTGAACATCAACCCGCAGATCGACAAGCTGCGCCGCGGCGTGGACATCGTCATCGCGACGCCCGGCCGCCTCCTCGACCACGTGCAGCAGCGGACCATCGACCTCTCCAAGGTCGAGATCCTGGTACTGGACGAGGCGGACCGCATGCTGGACATGGGTTTCATCCGCGACATCCGCCGCATCCTGGCGCTGTTGCCGGCGAAGCGCCAGAACCTGATGTTCTCCGCCACCTTCTCCGACGACATCCGCAGCCTCGCCGCGGGCATCCTGAAGTCACCTGAGACCATCGACGTGGCGCCGAGAAACTCCACTGCCGAGCGCGTCAGCCAGCGCGT